>CANROR010000001.1 GCA_947632275.1 uncultured Bacilli bacterium
TTCGCACTATTTAGTATTTTTAAATAATAAATCTTTAGTTTTAAAATAATATTGACAACCCGAAATAATGGAAAAGATAGTGGCTAAAAATAGTAATAATTCGGCAAATGGGAAGTTAACTAATTCAAATGGTAAATTATAGAATAAAGTTAAGGCAATTCCAATTAACATAAATATTGTTTTAATTTTACCTAAAATACTGGCAGCTACTACTTTACCATGATTACCGGATACCATTTTCAAAGAATCAACGACAATATCTCTTGTAATTATTAAAACGGGAATAACTATCGAAATGGATCTTTCATAGGCCAGAATAACTAATAAGCCATTGACTAAGATTTTATCCGCGATAGCATCGGCAACTTTGCCAAAATCCGTTACAATATTATTCTTGCGGGCTAAATAACCATCTAAGAAGTCCGAGAAAGCGGCAATTACAAAAATAATGCCCGCCACAATATATTTTAAGTTAACTAAAACACTACCTACCACATATTCCGGCCATTCAATACCTAAAGCATACCATGGAATAAGTAAAATAAGTAAAACTATTACTCCTAAAATAATTCTGGTAATTGTAATTTTATTTGGTAAATTCATTTTATTACTCCCTATTATTAATTTCTATAACTAATTTTATCGGTTTCTTGATTATTAATTGTAATTTGTCTAACTGACCAAAAGATTAAAGCCACAATAAATAAAAATAGCACAACATAAATGGCAATATAAACACCTTTATGATATTTTGCCGCCTTTTTCGTATAAGGTGAAGCTATTTCATCTTTTTTATCTTCTTCTTTTAATTTTAATTCAATCGTTTTTTCAATTTCTTTAATCGGAATTTTCGAAGTATATTCAAACATATATTCATTAAATTCATCAATTATTTGTTTACTATCAAGTCCTAAATATTTTGCATATTCGGTTAAACAATTTTTAAGTTCAACAATATCTTTAAAAGCTCCTGTCCGGCCAGCTTCAATATTTTCTAAAATTTCTTCTTTAATATTTAAATCTTTACTAACTTCCGAGATACTAACCCCCGAATTTTCTCTAGCTAGATGTAACATCTCGCCAATTTCGTTCAAAACTTTTTCACTCCTTTAAATAATAAATAATTTTCTCATAAGCCATTTTCTGTCCTTTTAAAAAATTAAAAGGGGCAAATATTTATCTACCAATGCGGTCCTTTACTTCATTCGTTTATCCGTAAAGACTCCCCTACCAAAATTTGGGTTTCTCGCTCGCGGGGTTTACCACGTTCCACCATCTATATTGCTATAGATGCTCGTCTCTTTGGCACTTTTAAACCTAATCTTTACCACAAGGGCAAATTTCGGAGCCGTTAGCTATAAGCTACCCTAAGTTATTTTTTCCTTAGGCACGAACACTACTACCATCACAGGTAGTGCGAGTATGGACTTTCCTCTACATACTAATTTTATGTAGCATTTGCCTCAAAAATTATTCGTTATTTCCGTACACAATTTTTTCTAAATTGCTAATTCTTTTTAGAAGGTCAACATTATTAGAACTTCTAGTTGCAGATGCTGCCGTGGCTGCTGAGGTATTTACTTCTTCTTGAAGTCTTCTAATTTCTTTTTTAAGTTTGGCATTATCATCCGTCAAATCCTTAATATCTTGTTCTAATTTTTTAATAATATTATTATATTCGGTATAGTCTCTGATTACCATGTCCAAAAATTTATCAACTTCTTGCGGACGATATCCCCGCGCATCAATTTTAAATTCTTTTTCTAGTATCTCTTGAGGAGATAAATATAATCTATCACTATACACAATTTCCACCTTCTATGACAAAATTATAGTCTTTATCTCATTTTTTGTCAACCTTATTGCTTATTTGGCTAAAAATCTCATTTTCCGTCTCTAATAACCTTTCTAAAACTTCATTAATTAAACAATCCAAGCGCATAATCTTCACCTGTTTCCTATTTTAACTAATATTTATTGCAATTGCATTAGTTTCGACAAAAGGTCCTAAAATTTTTGCAAAGTTTCCCGTTTTTTCTTTAGTTTTTTGCGATTTATTAGCACAATAATTAATAAAAGTAAGATGGTAGTAAAACTTATAGTATATTGGGGTTTTAAAATTTCTTCTAAAAAGCTTTCATTTGAACCTAACCAATTAAAGAAAGAAATGGCAATTGGTAAAACTTGCATAATCGTAAGAAGTAAAACAATTCCATTTAAGATTTTACTTTCACGATTAGAATCTTGAACATCCCTTAAATTAACAATATGTTCCAAAAATTTTTGATTGGTATAATAATCATCTAAGATTTTTTCGGTTTCAAAAGCTTTATGAATCGTCGAAGATAAATTTTGCACCGCTTCATATTTAAAAACATCTTTACTCCAAAATTTAATGGTTTTCCCAAATTCGCGATAAAGGCTTTCAATAAAGGAAATATTCACTGAACCGCTTTTCGATAATTGTTCGACAATTTTATTATTAGTTCGTAAAATAGAAGCACTTTGAAACATAATAAGTTCCATAATAAATAAAATAGGCGCTTCATCCATAATATTGGTCATTAAATTATCATCAAAGGTATGTAAAACATAAATTACGGCATCGCGGGAAGCATATAATTCATAAAAATCATATTGGGCTAAATTATTATGACATATTTCTTTAAATTCTTTAGAATCTAATTTATAATCTACTCTTTTACTATTAAAGCTTTCGCTAGCTATCATATATTCAAATTCTAAAGAATTCTTTGGCATATTTGAAATACTTAACAAAACTTTCGCATTGCCACATCTTTTTAAATTGTAATTTACTTTCATATATTCATCTAAAGGAACTAAATTATCATTATTATCATAGATAAATAAATTATTCGTGGTTACTTGATCTTGAATTTGAGTTGGCGAATATTCATTACTTAAATTCATTAAAGTTAAAATATGAATACCTGTTGGATTATGCGAAGTTAAAAACAAATAAATTTCTTCTTTATCTTTAACATTACCATCATATTCATCATCTAAACAGGCTAAATTATTTTTACCTAAGAAAACTCTTTTAATATTTTCCGTGACATTATTATTACATTCATAAGTTGCATTGTCATCTAAACTTTTAATAAATTCAGTCGCTAAATCATCTTTTTCTTGATCTTTAATGTTAATTGGGCGCATGGCATAATAAGGAACCATAATATACATATCACTTTTATAAGTTTTTTTATAATCATTATCGGTATCTAATCTAACCTTTTCACTAGCATATAATTTATAACCGCCTTGATAAGTTTTTTGTTCTTTAAAGTTTAAATATTTTAATATTTTTTCGCCATCACTAGATACGGCCGTCGCATAAACTTTATTAATATGAAAGTTAGTCTTAATTTTTTCGTTAATAAAATTCACAAATTCACTGGTTAATAGTTTAATGGCTTCACGATCGCGATAATCGGGATGAATAACCGCGGAAATAATATATAAATCATGGCTAGTTCCTTCCGTGTATTCTAAAATATCATCGGGTAAAATATTATCATCTTGCATTTCTTCGCCTTCCAGCATTTTGGCTTCTAGGGCTTTGGAAATTGGGAAAAAGCAAATATAACCGACAATCTTCGTTCCATCCATAATTAAAAGATACGAATCTTTATTTTTTTTAAAACGATTATTCACGGACTTGTAGCTTCCTTGCATATCCGCATCATATACTAAAGCATCCAGTTTTAAAACTTCGTTAATAAAATCTTTTTTAATATTTTTCGACCTAACTATTTTTAACATAAACCTTCTCCTTCGTTTTCCTATTATACCATGAACTAAAATAATTTAAATTAGCTTTTTTAGAAAGATTATTATTTTCTCAAAAGTAAATATATGCTATAATTTAAATGGTGATGGTTTTTGTTTTATCCAAATAATATTAAGAAAACATATACAACGAAAAACACTCACGCTAATCGCGGAATGGATTTAGAATATTTAATCGAAATAACAAATGAATATTATCTTGACCACGATATAGCCTACATTTATAAAAAACCGACACCAATTGGCATCGTTAAAGTTAATTATAGTTTAAAGAAAATTGAAGAAGCCTATTTTCAAAAAGCTTCGACCCTCGATTATAATGGCTTATACAATGGTTACTATATTGAATTTGATGCCAAGGAAACGAAAAAGAAAAATTATTTTCCTTTAGCCAATGTACATCCCCATCAAATACAACATATTCGTAATATTATTAAAGGAAAAGGCATCGTTTTTTTACTCATTATGATTAATGATGAATATTATGTCTTAAATGGTCAAGATTTCATTGCCTTTGTCGATGCCGATACGCGAAAAAGTATACCTTATGAATATATTAAGACTAAAGGTTATGAATTAAAATATAATTTTAATAAAGGATTAGATTATTTAAAGGTTATAGATAAATTAATAGGAGATGGAATTTATGAAAAAAATTAAGTTAACCAAGAATTCGGTAAAAAAAGCAGAAGGAACTGATAAACCAAAGAAAAAATTAAAAGTTAAATCAGGAGTTTGGGCCACTTTACTAGTCATTGGGATTGGGGGCGTTACCTTAGTTTTAGTTTTTGCTTTATATATTATTATTACGGCACCCGAATTTAATCGCGATAAGTTATATTCAAAAGAAGCGACCGTTATTTATTATGCCGATGGCAGTGAAATGACCCGTTATGGGGACCGAAACCGGGTTTTAGTTACCTATGATGACCTACCTCAAGTTTTAATTGATGCGATTGTGGCCACCGAAGACTCAAGATTTTTCCAACATACTGGTTTAGATGTGGCGCGGTTTGCTAAAGCGATAATGGGCCAACTAGTCGGTAATGATAAAGCTGGTGGAGCCTCAACCATTTCCATGCAAGTAATTAAACAAGATTATACTTCGAGTGAAAAGGAAGGACTTGAAGGAATCATTCGGAAATTTACCGATATTTATATGTCTATTTTTAAACTCGAAAGTAATTATACGAAAGAAGAAATCATGGAATTCTATGTTAATACCATGTGGTTTTCAACCCAAAATAATATTTATATCGAAGGCGGGATTGCCGGGGTTGAACAAGCTAGCCAATATTTCTTTGGTAAAAGCGTTTCCGATCTTAACCTAGCCGAAGCTTCGGTTTTAGCCGGCATGTTCCAAAATCCGGTCCAATATGATCCTTATAAAAAGGTAGAAAATACGACCAAAAGACAAAATACCGTTTTAACTTTAATGGTTCAACATGGTTATATTACGGAACAAGAAAAAGAAGATGCCCAAAAGATTTCAATTTCTTCTCTACTCGTTGATCACAGTCAAGATAGTGGTAATTCCGCCACGGCCAATAAAGCCATCATTGATTATGTAATTAGTGAAGTTACAAGTGAAACGAAAGATAATCCTTATTCTGTTCCCATGAAAATTTATACAACGATTAATCCTAAAGTTCAAAATGTTTTAAATAATCTCGAAATCGGAGAAATTTATAAATGGAAAAAAGATGAATTAGAAGAAGGTATTGCCATTACTTCCACCGAAGATGGTTCCATTGTGGCTTTATCCGGCGGACGCAAATATAATGATGGGGCGCATGGTACCAACCATGCGACGGGCATCAAAAGACAACCCGGATCAACTGCGAAAATATTATTTGATTACGGTCCTTATTTAGAAGTCTTTAAAGATGCTTCGCCTTATACATTATTCTTAGATGCTCCGCATACTTATTCTAATGGAAGGCCAATTCACAATGCTAATTCGGGTAGTTATTCAGGACTTGTTTCCATGCGAACAGCCTTAGTAAATTCCTTAAATATTCCTGCCCTACGTGCTTTTCAAGCCGTTAATAAAGAAGATCCTGAATTTATTGGTAATTTTGTTCATTCTTTAGGTATTGATTATGGTGATACTTTATTTGAAGCTTCAGCTATTGGTGGTTTTGATGGAGTTTCGCCTTTACAAATGAGTGCCGCTTATGCCGCTTATGGACGAGGTGGTTACTACATTGAACCTTATATTTTCACTAAAGTTGAATATATTGAAACTGGCAAAACCTATGAACATAAATATGAAAAGAAACAAGTAATGAGTGAAGAAACAGCCTATATGATCACAGATATGTTAATTAGCGCGGCCAAAAGTGGTGTTGGTGGGGTTTCGGTAAGTGGCACGGATATCGCGGCCAAATCCGGAACTAACAACTTAGATTCGAAAACTATTCAAGATAAAAAAATTCCCGTTTCTAAAGCCAATAGTGATGCTTGGAATATAACTTATGATCCCGAATATTGTATTGCTTTATGGATTGGTTTTGATAGTGTCTCTAAAACTCAATATTTAACTTCTAATACTGGTGGAGCTTGGCGTAAAGAAATAATGCGCGAAGTCGGCAAAAGAGTTTATTCAAAAAACAAAAAATTTTCTTATCCCTCGAGCCTTATATCGGTAACTGTTGAAAAAGAAACCTTCCCTGCTCAACTAGCAAGTAACTATACCCCAAGTGATATGAAAACCACCGAATACTTTCGCGAAGGTGCTCAACCGCAAGAAGTATCAAGTCGTTACGATAAACTAGAAAATCCAACAAATGGCAATGGTAATTTCAATGGGACAAGCGTCACCTTAACTTGGAACGCCATTAAAACCCCAGATGCTATTAATCCTGCTTATTTGACGGAACATTTTAACACTTATTATGATGAGCATGCTAATGAATATTATCAAAAGCGAATTGCTTACAATAATACTTATATTGGTACTCTGGGATATCAAATATATCGAAAAGAACTTGATAATACATTAACCTATCTTGGTCGAACCGAAGCAACTAGTTTTATTGATAATTCTCCTCAACCTGGAACTAATAATTATGTTATTAAATCAACTTATTCGCGCTTTACCGCCAATGCTAGTGATGGTTTAAATATTAGTGTTAATGCTAATATTGAGACTAATGTTAATGACTTGGTTAATTCCTCCCAAACAACTGACGATGGTACTAGCGATAACAATAATGATTTAAATCCATAAGCTTTCAATAATTGAAAGCTTTTTCTTTTAAAAAATATCCCTATCAAAAGAAAAAAAATATTTATAAAAAAACTATAATGTATCTTCGTTTTCATTATAGTTTTAAAATTTAATTTTTTTTATGATCATCTTTCATTGATTCTTTTAAAGTTGTTCCAAAAGTAACAATGTTTTGTAAATCTGCAGGAACAATAATCTTTGTTGATTTGCCATTAGCAACTTTGCCTAATGTCTCATAGCTTTTTAGTTTTAAAACGGCTTCATCTGCTTTGGCATCTTTAAGCATCTTAATGCCTTCGGCTTCGGCTTGTTTTATCTTCAATAAAGCTTGGGCTTCCCCTTCGGCAATCTTAATATTACTTTCTTTTTGAGCTTCGGCCCGAAGAATAGCGCTTTCCTTCTCCCCTTCGGCAATCAAAATACTACTTTTCTTTTCCCCTTCGGCTTGGAGAATTTTTTCTCTTCTTTCCCTTTCAGCGCGCATTTGTTTTTCCATCGCTTCCTGAATATCCCGAGGTGGTAAAATATTTTTTACTTCGACTCGATTAACTTTAATGCCCCAAGGATCAGTTGCTTCATCTAAGATTGCGCGCATTTTCGTATTGATAATATCGCGACTCGTTAACGTTTGGTCAAGTTCTAATTCCCCAATGATATTCCGTAAAGTTGTCGCCGTTAAGTTTTCAATCGCACTCACAGGATACTCAATTCCATAAGTGTAAAGTTTCGGATCGGTTATAGAATAATAAACGACCGTATCAATTTGCATTGTAACATTATCCTTTGTTATAACAGGTTGTGGTGCAAAATCTTTAACCACTTCTTTTAAAGTTACCTTATTAGCGATTGAATCAATAAAAGGTATTTTAAAATGCAAGCCATTTTGCCAAGTAGCATAATATGAGCCTAAACGTTCAATAACATAACTTTTAGCTTGCGGCACAATTTTAACACAAGGTATAAATATTACTAAGATTATGATTAATAAAACTACCAAAAATTCCATCTATTTTCCCTCCTTTCTCACAATTAATTTGACGCCATCGATAGCTTCAATATAAACTTCATCATCAACTTTGATTGTTTCTTTGGCGATCGCGGACCATCTTTTACCATCAACTTTTACCTCCCCAATTTTATTCTTTTTTATTTCTTCGGTGCAAATTCCAATCATTCCGACAACTCGATCTAAATTGGTTTTTACATTCCGTGGTTTAAGATATTTTTTTATTAATGGTTTAGTAATTAACATTAAAATAATTCCCAAGATAACAAAGATTCCCATTTCGAAAAAAGCATTATCATAAATAAAAGAAACGATTAAACTAACTAAACCACTCGCAATAAACCAAATAGATACTAAATTAGTTGTACTTATTTCTAAGATAGTTAAAAAGATAATCATTATTAACCAAAATTCCCAAGACATTTCATCACTTCCTAATTAAATTATATTACTTTTTCCCTTTACTTACTAGTTTTTTTAAATCTTAATCCTAAATAATCGATAAAGGCAAATATAAAGGTGAAAAAATATAAAAAACTAAATAAGAGCATTAAAGTTAAAACTAATTTTTTATGGATAAAATAACTGCCAATTAAAATTAAGGCTAAACTTAAAATAAAAACAAAGTACCACCAATTATTTTTAAAATTTACCTTTTTAAGATTGATTTCTTCATATAATAAATTGACAAGTAAATAAAGCATAATACTAAAGAATAAATATATATCAACGGCCGAATTACCAAACCGCGAATAAAGATAAAAAATTACAATTAAAAGGAGTTTATCAACTCGAATAATTTGCCAGATATTTTCTTTTAAATAACTACCATATGTTCCATCAATTTTAGCTTTTATATATAATTCTTTACCAATATTTAAAAAAATATAAATTAACCAAAGACAAAAACTGAAGATTAAAACAAGATTTTTAAGATTTATGGCCATAATTACACCCACAATAATTCTGCCGATACAAATCATATTCCCGGCTTAATTCAATACTTTTTTTATAACCATCTTCTTTTTTAAAATCACTGTATAAAAAAGGAATACCTATTTCTTGTGCAATATTTTCCCCAATTTTGTTTATTACTTGACTATTCTTATGCGGACTAACGGTTAAGGTTGTGCCAAAATAATCAAAGCCCTTTTCTTTAGCTACTTGGGCACATTTTTTTAACCGTAAATTAAAACAAACACTGCATCTTTTGCCGCCTTCGATCTCATTTTCTAAACCAACTATCGCTTTTTCAAAAGCTTCATTATCATAATCGCAATCCAAAAAAGAAATTTTATTTTGGCCGGAGAAATTTTCTAAAAACTTTATTTGTTCTTGCTTTCGTTTTAGATATTCGGCTTCCGGTTCAATATTCGGATTGTAATAAAAAACAGTAATATCAAAAAATTTAGTTAAAAAACTAATACACGTAGTTGAACAAGGACCGCAGCAACTATGTAATAATAATTTCGGGGTTCCTTTTAAATTAGCAATAATTTCTTTTAACTTATTGTGGTAATTCACCACCATTTGTTTCTCCATTGACTTCGGCCTCTTTTTCTTTTTCTGCTCTTATTTTATCATAAGTTTTAAAAAGTGCACCATTAAAATTACTATCTAAGTACATTACGCCTTTCGAATTGTCGGTCAACGTCGCAATAAATTCTTTATAATTATTTAATTTTTCTAAATTAACAATATTAATATAAACCATATTACCGTCATTCATTTTAAGTAAAAATCGGCCATCATCAATCGTAATATTATCTTTGATATCCGGATCATACTCTATTTCACTTATCATATTAATAATAGCCGTATCAATTTTATTTAAAGATTTAACAAAAGACTTTAAAGTTTTACTAGCCACATAATTAATTAAAGTTGGCACCCCATAGATAGGACTATCTCCGGCGATTTCTTCACCATTACCTAAAACATATTTATTATTATTGCTATTTAAAAATAAAACTTTTTCTTCAGTTACGACAATTTTAACTTTACCCAACAGACTTTTCGTAATTTTAACATCACTTATATAATCTAAAGTTTTAATTTTTTTCTTAATTTTGCCTTTATTTACTTGCCACAAGGAATCATTTACTTTTAAGTTAGTTGCTTTTAAAATATCTTTATCTTTGGTTAAAATATTACCTTCAATAATTATATTTTTAATGGGCATTTTATAAATGGCAAAAGCCCCCATGATAATTAAATAGGCACCTAATAAAACAATAATTAAACCTTTAATTGATAATTTTCTTTTTACAACCGTTTTTGTTTCCATATCATCACCATTTGATAATTTCTTGTTCTAATTCTAAATCTATTCCTTTTTCTTCTTTTACTTTGTTTTTAATTACATTAATTAAATTAATTATATCAGTACTGGTCGCATCTTGATAGTTAATAATAAAATTGGCATGTTTTTCACTTACCTTGGCACCACCAATAGTATAGCCTTTTAAGCCACATTCTTCAATTAACTTTCCCGCGACCAAACCAGTCGGATTTTTAAAAACAGAACCGGCACTCCGATATTCCAAAGGTTGACTTGCCCTTCTTTTAGCTAAATTCTCATTTATTTCCAATTGGGCGGCTTCGGCATCCCCTTTAATAAGCTTAAGGGTTGCTTTAATTAGGATATCATGGTTTTCCTTTAAAGAAGTATACCGATAAGAATATTTTAAATTTTCTTTTTTGATAGTTTTAATTTGACCAGTTTCATCTAAAATAGTAATATCAATCACATATTCCATAATCTCCTGATTATAACAACCGGCATTGCCACGAATCGAAGCCCCAATTAAACCGGGAATGCCATGTAAAAAAGCTAAATTGGTATAACTTTGGGCTAAACATTTATTTACTAAAAGGGCATTGGGGCATCCCGCTTCCACTTCGACCATGTCATCATGAAAAACCATATTTTTTAAAGAATCAAGGACAATAATTACACCCTTAAAATCTTCGTCGGGTAAAATAACATTCGATCCCCGGCCTAAAATAAAATAAGGAACCTCTTGCGTTTTTAAAAACTTAATTAAATTAACTAAATCGTCGACCGTAAAAGGTTTAATTAAATATTGGGCCTGACCGCCAATACCATAAGTATTATATTTTTTTAAGTCAACATTTTCATAAATATCCCCAAAGGCTTTTAACTCCGTATTCATTTTAAAATTTCCTTTATTTCTTGATATATGGTATCACTCGCCGGTTTCACGGCAATCTTTTTTAGTTTTTCGACCATTGCCGTATATTTTTCTTCATTATTAATGAGTTCATTAATCGTAATTTGTAAGATATCCGCTTTTAAATTTTTTTCTTCAATTAATTCGGCAACTCCTAAATTAACTAAATCTAAAGCATTATAGTATTGATGATTATTAGCTACATACGGACTCGGAATTAAAATGCTCGGAACATTTAAAGCTAAAAGTTCACTGATGGTTGAAGCCCCTGCCCGCGTAATAATTAAATAAGCATCTTTCATTAAAGCACTTAAATTATCCATATAAGGTACAACTTTAACATTGGCCGGGAAATTTGTATCTTTAACAAAATCGGCATATAAATTTTTGCCCGCGATATACAAAACTTCATAATCCTCTTCATCAATTAAATTTAAAAAAGGTTTAAATTTTTCATTTAAAGTTTTACTGCCCAAAGAACCGGCCACAATAATAATTAATTTTTTATTTGGTTTAAAACCCAAGCTTTCTTTTTTTATTTTTTCTAAATTAATAGCGCCATCGCCACAAGGATTGCCCGTATAAATTACTTTTTTGGCCTTAGGAAAACTATTTAGAGTACTTTCCGAAGATACACAAATTAAGTCAATATTTTTACTTAACCAAATATTCGATTTGCCCGGGATACTATTTTGTTCATGTAAAACCGTCTTTATGCCTAATTTTTTGGCCGCTTTTATAACGGGATAAGTCACATATCCTCCGACGCCAATTACCACATCCGGTTTAAAATCTTGCATAATATTTAAACATTTTTGATAAGCTTTTTTTATTAAAAGGGCATTTTTTAAATCTTGGATAATTTTCGTTTTACTAAAACCATATATTTCTAAAGCTTCATACTTATAGCCCATCTTCGGAACAATATCTTTTTCCATCCGATTATGGGTTCCAATATATAAAACTTCTAAATCTTTTTCTTGTTCTTGAAACTTTTTGATGATTGCTAAAGCTGGATAAATATGGCCACCGGTGCCACCCGCGGAAACAATAATTCTCATGATAATCACCTATTTTAATTATACACTAAATAAAGACTAAATAATAATAGAAATTAACTTTTTGACATCTCTTGTCGGTTTGTTTTGGAAACAAAAAAATTTTTTGTCAACTTTTGCCGAATGATATTTATTTAAATTTTATTATTATAATTTTATAATAAATAACCGTTACCAGTTTTATGGCAAGTGCTTACTATCTTTCTTTAAAGGGGGTTTTGGTCTTTGAACTTAAAACTTTTAATAAAGGCGGTGGTTTTAATGGATGAAGTTTTTCTTAAGTTAATTATCTTGATCATAATCTTAGAATTATGTCAAAATAAAAGCGCTCACCATAAGTAGGGAGCACTTACCCAATAGTAGGTGCTACCTACTGGTAACACTTACATTTTGATTATAACTAATAAATTTAACTTTGACAAGTTTTATATTTTAATTTTTCTTTTTTCTATTCTTAACATCTTTACTAGTTAGATAAGCAATCATAATTGCATAAATAATTAAAGCACTAAAAGTATATTGTTTACTATGGAAAATGCTTTCAATAAAGCCTGAGAAAAGGAAAGCATATAATAGCATAAAACATGTAAATATTTCCCATTTTTTATTATTACTTTTAAAAGGATATAGCATCGAGATTATCGTTAGGATAGTTAAAAGAGTTCCTACATAACCCACTTCCGCGGTCAGGTGAATATACCCATTATGGGGATATAGAAAATCATTCCGTAATTTATAAACCGAATCATCTTTTAAGTAATCCCGAAAGTTTTGATTAGTGTATAAATAACTATAATTGCCTACCCCGATTCCAAAGATAGGATGTTCTTTAATTAATTGTTTTCCCATCGCCTTATATTGTTCGCGAACAAAAATTGATTGATTATCTTCAACAGGCTTGTTATCTTCTGCCGTTGGCGCATCAATCGGCACATCTATTGCTTCTTCATCGGTAGCATCAATATTTTCATCTTGATTTTCTAAAGAAGGACTTTGCATATCTTCGCTTTCAATAATTTCTTTTTCATCTGCCTTAAATAAAACATAAAATTTAGTTAAATAGGGATTTAAAGCTACTAAATCAATTTGGTATTTTTCAGGGGTTTTAATTACGCTATAAACATAATCAAGCGAAGCTTGCATCGCATAATTAGCGCCAGGAATTAAAAGCATTGCTAAAAGAGTTAGAAGAATAGTTACCATTGGTAAAACTTTTTTTTGCAAAACCATAACTAAAAAGTAGATACCTAAAAGACTAAAATAAATTAAAATACCACTTCGCGAAAAAGTTAAAATCATGGCAATACCACTTAAAAAGATTAATAAATTAGCCCAGGACTTTTTTTGGCTTTTCAAAATAAGATAAAAAATAATGGGTACAACAATTAAGACATATTTATCATATAAAGTGGCAATATAAAAAGTCGAATTAATCCGCCCTAAAATGCCGGGATATAAATAATTACTATAAGTTACTAAATTAACCCCCGAGAAATATTGGATAACCCCTAAAAAGGCGGTTACCACAAAAGAAGCTAAAAACACTTTGATTAATTTTTCTTTCAGTAATTCAGTCATATTTAAATTAATTATAATATTTAAAATTAAAAATAAAGCCCCAAAATTAACTAAACCTTTGATGTTAGCCATATTAAAATGAATACCAAAAATAATGGTTAAACCAAACCATATTAAAGTAATTCCGGACAAAACCAAAGGAACCTTTTTTATATTAGACCATTTATAATTTTCGATATTATTTATAAATAAAATAATACTACTAACTCCCGCGATAAAAATAATATAATAATTCATAAAATTATCAATGGTGTCTTTATTTATTAAAAAATTTAAGCCTCCAAGACAAACGATAGTTGCTATTAAAAAACTTAAAGTATATAAATTTATTTTTTCTTTCTTTTCCATTTTGTACCTCTATTTTATTTTCTTTAACCAATAGATTAGTTGAGATGGAAATTTTAAGGTTATCCAGGTCACTAATCTATTTTTAAATGATTCTTGTTTTAAATATGTATTATGTTTTAAATCAGAAAATTTACTTAAAACATTTTTTCTTAATTTAGGAATATTTTTTAATCCTTCCTTATAGTGAGCAAAAAGAATAACGTTACTTCGTAAAATTCCTTTTATATAAATAAATTCTAATTCGGCATGATATTTTTTTAACAAATTTTGCTTTTGAAATTCCTCATAGATATAATCAGAAATGGGAAAAATATCTTCGTACTTCTTTTTATATTCTTTAGTTCTTATCGTTGATGTATTATTCGTTACATTATAAAAATACCATGGTTCATTAAAATAATAAGGATTTTTTGCTTGGGCCGCAAGCAAAGGTATCACGGCAATATCTTCAAAAATTTTTCCTTCATAAAAGGCAAAATTAGTTTTTAAGATTAATTCATGAGCAATTAGTTTTCCCCAGGGAGCAAAATTGGCTAAAAGCGCATTTTTCTTTTCATCTTTAGTATAAAAATTAGATTCGATAAAATCACCATTAGCTTCATGCCGATAAAAATCGCAATAAACATAGTCACTATTTTTTGCAATCGCTTTTTGATATAATGTATAAATTGCATCTTTTTTAATAAAATCATCAATATCAATAAACATGATATATTGCCCCTTCGCTTTTTTTAACGCTTTATTGCGCGCCACCGCTTGGCCCGCATTTTTTTGATTGATAATTTTAATTTGCGAATATTTTAAAGCTAGTTCATGCATTATTTTAAGGGTATGATCCGTACTCCCATCATTAATTAAAAATACTTCAATTTCCTTTTTTAATTTATCTTGACAAATAAGATCCAAACTGCGTTTTAAATATTTCTCAGCATTAAAACACGGAATTATAACACTGACCTTAATCATTTGAGAATTTCCTTCCATTTATTAATAATATTTTCCGTCGTATATTTACTACTTTCTGTATAAGCTTTTTTACTCATATCTTCTAAAAGTTTTTGATCCTTAAGTAAAGCTTTAATCTTATTAGCCATTTCTTTTATATCGCGGTCTTTAATTAAATAACCGGTTTTCCCTTCTTTTACTAATTCGCGCGGACCAGATAAAACATCGAAAGAAATGACCGGCAATCCACAGGCATAAGCTTCTAAAATAACCATGGGAAAGCATTCTTTTTGACTCGTTAAACAGTAGATACTTGCTTTTTGCATATATTCTTCCACTTCTCGCGGACTAACAAAGCCCGGCATCGCAACCTTTTTTTCTAAACCATATTCTTTAACTTTGGCCTTAATAACTTCTTTTTGAATGCCATCACCTAATAAATAGAGCTTGATATTATCCGTTTTTAATTCCTTCATTACTTCCATTAAACTTAAAAAATCTTTAACTTTATCAAAACGTCCTGCGGCGACAATACTTTTCGGAAAACTTTTGCGCGTATATTTAGGCCGATTTTCTAAAATGTTGGGAATTCTTACAATTTTTACCTTGGTATTTTGAAAATATTTTTGATAAGTTTCTTCATGCCATTTACTTATAACTACCACATAATCTAAATTGCGAAAGTCGCAACTTATTTTGTGAAAGTATTCTTCATTATCAATAAAATTATGTTCTTGGGTTAATTTTAATTTAACATTTTGACCATATTTACTAAGTAGCTTTCCATATTCCGTCCGCGTTGAAAAATAAATATCAGCATCATTAAGTAATATTTCTTTTTTGATTAATTTCTTTTTTAAATACAAAATTTTTAAAGATTTTAAACCAATTAAAAAAGTTTGCCAAAATTTATGTTCCCGATATTTTTGCCAAAAGATATTTCGGGTTGGCACTTCTTTCGTTAAATATTTTACTTTAACTCTGGGATCAATTTGGTAGGGAATAACTTCAGGATAATGATAAAAAACGGCCAATTCGACATCATAAAAATTGGCTAACGCATTTGCCATCAAGATTGTTTGTTTTTCGGCTCCCCCATAGTTTAAATGGAGCATTAATATTTTAATCTTGGCCATTTTTCTTTCCCTCCCTACTTTAAATATTTAATATTTTATTTTATACATTAATTTTTTTAATTTTCGTCCTAAAGTATCCGCGACTAAAAAATTACTAACCTTTGCTTCTTTAATTAACCTTTTCGCTTTTCCTAACTTATCTTTATCCAAAGTTTTAACTTTTGATAAAATGCCATTGGCATAATAACTTTTTAAATATTTTTTACATTGCATATTTATATTATCACAATTATCAATTTTTTTTAAGTTATTCTTAAAAAAATAAAGATAATCAATAAATTTTTGCCATTCTTTTTCTTTATTAGTACTTAAACTATTGGCTCTAATAACATAATTATAACCGGCAAAATTAAGACAACTTATTGTCTCGGCCTTCATTAAAACTAAAGGAATAAGACCAAAATCTTCATGTAAGCGCCCTTTAGCAAATTTAAAATCATGCTTCAACCAAAATTCTTTTTTAAAGCAATATAACCAAGCCGCTTCGACGAAAGGATCTTTTAAAATGGTCATGATGGCTTCACTCGCCTTTTTTAATCTAAATGGGGTACTAGCAATTTTAACTTTTTCCTTGTCCTCAATTTTATTTAAAGCCAAACGCAAGACATCCGGCTTATCTTGCCTGACAACCTCATTGATTTTTTGAAGTAAATCTTTTTCAATATAATCATCACTATCAATAAATAAAAGATAATCGCCACTTATTTTCTTTAACCCATAATTTCGAGCATCGGATAAACCACCATTGGTTTTATTAAATACCAAAAAATTCTTTTTCTTTTGGCAAAATTCCTTAACTTTTGCTAAAGAATTATCCGTCGAACCATCATTAACAATAATGACTTCATAGTTTTTATACGTTTGATTATAAATACTATCTAAACATTTAATGACGTAATCTTCGACATTATAAACAGGAACAATAATACTAAATTTCATCTTAATCTCCTATAATATGATTTATGGTCTTACTTATTTCGGCATTAAATTGCCGAATATCAAATTTTTTAAATTGAACTTGATTTGTCAAAACTTTTTCCATCGCTAATGCAATATCCTCTTTTCTTTTCGAGGTAATAATTCCATAGTCTTCACCAATAATCGTAGAAGCATCGGATACATCAGTTGTAATAATCGGTTTATTTAAAGCTAAAGCTTCACTAAAAACAACGGGATAACCTTCCCAATCGGAAGTTATAACTACGGCATCGGCAATTTTGTAATAAGGATACGGATTTTGTTGAAAACCGAAGAATTTAATTGTACCTTCCAATCCCAAGCCTTGAACCATTTTTTGATATTTGTCATGATCAGGGCCATCACCTATAAAAAGGACTGCAAAATCATAACCCTTCTTTTTTAACAATTGACTGGCTTCAATAATTCGCCCTAATTTTTTACTTTTATCATCATGTCTTCCGACATTTATAAAAGTAAATTTTTGCTTTTGATAAGTTATTTTTTCTTTAACTAATTTATTTATTTTAGCCAGATCAATATAATTTCGACATAAAATTAATTTATTTTGAGGAGCAAAAACTTTTTGATAATTAGTTAAAGCTCGGGCCGAAACAAAAACGATATTTTGGAATTCTTGAGCTTTTATTTTTTGATAAAAATCCCGACCTTCATTTTTTTCCATTTTCGTATAATCACTATGAACCCAAAGGTAATTTTTTTTACATACGCGTCTAACAATAATCGAAAAGGCATAATTATAAGTAGTATAACTTATGGCTACATCAAACTTATGCCGATATTTAATTATCGTTTTAATTAAATTAAGCCGATTATATATTTTACGCGCCAATACCAAACCGGTGGTTTTTAATTTATAATCGATAACCTTAACCGCGGCCGGCACATCTTTTAAAAATATGCCTTTCTTTTCTTCTAAAAGTAACGTAACATCATATTTAGAATAATCAATTAAATTTAAAAAAGTGATTAAACTAGTTTCAATGCCGCCATAGTCTAACGTATTAGCCGTTATCAAAATCTTTTTCATGCTTTACCTCGCAATAAATTAAAAATTTTTTTAACAATTTTAAACGGAATTTTTAAAATATATTTAATTCTAAGTTCAAATCGTAAATATTTTAACCCCTTTTCGACGCCGTATTTGTCGGTCAACTCTTTTTTCCGTCTTTCTTCTTTTTGTTGCCATTTAGGTAACCACGAACCATTAAAATGATGAATCGCCACCGTCTCTGGTTTTAATTCTATGGCTCCCGTATCATGGTTCTTAGGACAAAATACGGAAGCGGGATAAAGAACGACATCGCCCAAATCTTGATAGGTATTATCTAACTTCAAAGGATAATTAGCCTTGGTTAAATTCGTAATAAAAATGACATTGGTCGTTAAATCATACTCATCTTTACCCACTTTAAAATGTTTATTTTTATAATCATCTAAAAGTAATTTAATCCATTTATTATGTTTACAACTTGCCATTAAACCCGTGGGAATTAAATTATTATTTTCAAAGCCTGAGAAAGCCGGATGGGTTAAAAAAGAATCTAGATTTTTTAAAAGTTCGACATCCGTATCCATATAAATTCCCCCATAGTTATAAAGGACATAAAGCCGAACATAATCGGTGACAAAAGCATACTTTTTAGCTTCATAGGCTTCTTTAACGTAAGCGTTGGTATTAAGATCAAAATTATCTTCATTCCATTCAATTATTTCATAATCAGGACAATACTTCGACCATGAGGCAATCCAATTTAAAATCTCGGGACTTTTTTTACCCCGACCAAACCAACAATAATGAATTTTTTTAGGAATCGTTTTCATGCTTTTTTTCTCCTTTTAAGCATGGTGAAAAATTCTTGGCGATCCTCTTTCGTTAAAATAATAAATAAATTAAGAGCCACTGTCAAAACACTTAAAATAAGACACGCTAATATTAAAGAAAGCCAACTATGAATAAAGATAAATTTTTTAATAACAATAGCTAAAATAAGACAAATAATATTAACAAGCGTAATTTTCATAAGTAAAGGATAAAAACTCTTCCAAGATAAATTTAAACACTTCGCCGAATACAAAGGCAAAAAGACCCAACACTTAATTAAACTAATAACTGAACCAACACCCGCGATAATATAAAGTTTTAAAGTATTATCAGCTGTAACATGTAACAATATAAAGGTTATTAAAAGCGTAAAAAAAGATGAGAAAATTAAAAATAGGGAAGACTCTTTAACATTATTAGTAGCCGTGAAAATATACCACATCGGTTCTAAAGCTAAAGCAAAGATTAAACCAATGCCAAATAAACCCGACAAATTCCGTAAGATTGTCGCATTTTCTAAAGGCGTCCAAAGATTATAAAATTCGGTTCCAAAAATAAACAAAATGGCAATTGGAATGCAAGAAATTAAAGCTAAAATCTTACATGAGAAATTAATTTGATTTTTCATTTCTTCGTAATTTTTCTTGGCATAGCTAATTGTTAAAGATGGAGCTAAAATGCTCGCCAAAAGGCCAAAAGCCGCCAGAATTTGATTAGGTAAAGTCTTAGATACCGCGAGCGTTCCCATGGCTAGAGAACTAATAAAAATATTACAAATAAGTAAATCTAAGCTACTCGATAAAACATTACTAATTTTATTTATCGAATTCCAAATTCCACTTTTAATTAATGTAAAAACATGTTTTAAACTATAATCTTTTTTCTTAACCTTTAATTCAGGAGCCAGTTTTTTCGTATAATAGTAATTTAAAAACGCAATAATAATATTACAAATAAGAATGGCTAAACCAACATACCAAATATAAGGCGGTAATTTCGCATACAAGACAATTAAAATAATAATTCTAATAGTTTGGCCTAAAACATTAATTAAAGAACAAATATAAGTTTTGTTTTTGGAATATGGCCCAATCGTAAAAATGGAACTTAAGATGGTTAAAATAAAATTTAAAAACAAAAAGGCCCAAAGTAATTTAACATCCCCTACTAAGCTAGGACTTATATTAACCAATTTTTCTAAAAAAACTAAGACAAAAATAAAGATTAAGGCGATAATGCTTGCAATAAAAATATTAGAAAGCATCACCGAACTATAAAATTTATTGGCTTCGGCATATTTTTTCTGCGTTAAATTAACTAAAATAAAACGGGTTGCCATGGAATTTAAAGCCACCGTAATAATTTGGGCATAATTAATGAAATCATTACCTAAAGTGACAAAACCATAAGCTTCGGCCCCAATTTTTCGCGTAATAAACGGAACTAATAATAAACTTAAGCCGACATTAATAAATAAAAGTAAGATTTGGGAGCCAAAATTAATTAAAAAGATTTTTTTATCTTTCATGATTTTTTCTTCTTTCTTTTTTGTTTCTTTGTCGCTTTCTTACTTGCCTTTTTCTTTTCTTGTTTCTTTTGCACTTGTTCACTTGCTTGATGATGTTCAAATAAAATATTGGTTTTTAAAACAATATATAAGAAGAAAATCATTACGGCCACATACATAACAATTGCTTGTTTATTATCGCCAATGACATAAAGAATCGAAATCGCCGCGAAAATAATGTTAATTAAATAAATTAAAAGAACGGTTTTTGTTGGTGATGATGTCATTTTCAAAAGTTGATGATGCAAGTGTTCTTTGTCGGGATGCCCAATTGATTCTCTTTTTAAAAGTCGCCGAAAAATAGCTAAAAGGGTATCAAAAATCGGAATAAACAAAATAATTAAAGGAATAATTATCGAAGTTATCGTCGTAACTTTATAACCTAATAATGCAATAATAGCAATCATGAAGCCTAAGAACATACTTCCCGTATCACCAATAAAAATTTTGGCCGGAGGAAAATTATGAACTAAAAAACCTAAAGTACTACCTAACATTATTAAAGCTAAAATAACATCTAAGCCCCCTAAAGAATTACGGGTAAAACCTAAAATGGCAATCGTTAAAAAATAAATAGAACTTATGCCTGAAGACAAGCCATCTAAGCCATCAATTAAATTAATCGCATTAATAATTGCAACAATAAAGAAAACCGATAATATCATATTAATCCATGTTGGAAAAGATAAATTGTACCCTAAAATAGATAAATCATTAAAATAAAGTTTGCCATAAAAGACGACAACAGATGCGGCTAAAACTTGAAATAAAAATTTATATCTAGGTGGAATCGAATTAATATCATCAACGATACCCGTTAAAATAATGATGAAACCCCCAATTAAAAGACTAATCATTTGGGTTGAAACCGGCGCATATAATATATACCCTAATAAAAATGAGGCAAAAACCGCTAAACCACCCAACCGGGGAATCGGTTTTTTATGGATTTTTCTTTCATTAGGAATATCCATAGCATTTATATGAACTGCAATTTTTTTAATTAAGAAAACTAACAATAAACTGGTAATAAAGGTTACAAGCACAATACTATAAACACTAAAACCATTAATTTTTAAGTTCATTTTAAATCACCATACTATAATTATATCAGTTCTTTGACAGAAGTTAAAGGCTTTTTAGTTGCGATTGCTTATATTTTATGATAAGCTTTTTATGAGGGATAAAGATGAATAAAAAAGGTTTTACATTGACTGAACTCTTGGCAACAATTACCGTTTTGGCGATTATTATTACTATTAGTGTGGCTAGCTATAATACTATTCAAAAAAACGTTTTGGATCAACAATACGAAAATTTAAAAAGTTATATTTTAAGTGGCGCGGAAGATTATGCCCATAAAAATAATTTTGCTCCTGTGAATGAAAAAGAAGAAATTCATATCTATATTAATGTTGAAAAATTAATAAAACAAGGTATTATTACCGCGGACGATCAATCAGGAAATATCATAAATCCTGTCGATAAAACCATAATGAATGATAAATGTATTAAAATTGATTATATTAACGAATCTCGTTCCTATGAAGCTAGCTTTGAAGAAAATGAGACAAATTGTCAAACTACTTTACCCCACATTGTAAGAACTAAAAAATGATTTCCTAATTTAAGAAAATCATTTTTTTATTAGAATAATTTAATAATATCTTGAATTGTTATATATACCATTAAGATTAGAAGTAAGATAAAACCAATGGTATGACAAATATTTTCGAACTTTTGATTCACAGGACTACCCTTTATCTTTTCAATAAGTAAGAATAAGACGTGACCACCATCAAAAGCTGGGAATGGTAAGATATTAATAAAGCCGACATTAATTGATAATAACGCAATTAAATAGAATAAATAATCTAAACCATAGCCTTGAGAAACATCCACTACTTGATAAATTCCCACTGGACCTGATAAAGCATTTAAAGAAATCTTACCGGTGAATAAACCCGTGATTGTTAACCACATGGAATGAACGATACTGCCAAACTTTTGGAACGAATACTTTAGACAATCCCAAAGATTTTTCGTTTTGGTTGTCTCAACCATCATCCCAAAGACTTGTCTTTCTTCGCCAGTGGTTTCATCTTTTTCCGTAGTTGGGGTTATTTTATATGTATCTTTTTGGCCATCTTGATGTTCGACTTCAAAAGTATAATAGTTTTTATCATTTTTCATATAAAGAACAATTTGCGCAACATCCCAACTATTTACTTTATAACCATTTATTTTGGTTATTCTATCGCCTTTAACAATTCCGGCTTCAGCCATAGGATAACCTTCTAAAGCTTCATCCACAACTGGTTTTAAAGTATTGCCACCCCAGATTAAAGCACCAACGAAAAGAAGCAATAAAGCTAAAATAAAGTTATTAGTAACCCCGGCCACTAGAATAATTAAGCGTTGATACCACGGCTTATTACACATTAATTTTTTCTTATCAACTTTTTCGTCATCGTCGTAAACTTCACCAGCCATCGAAACAAAACCACCAATTGGTATGGCTCTAATATTATAATTTATCTGATCTTTTTTGCATTTATGACTAAAAATGACTGGCCCCATCCCAATGGAAAATTCATAAATATGAACCCCAAATGTTTTAGCCCAAATAAAGTGCCCAAATTCATGAACTAAGATAATTATTCCTAAAATAAAAATTAAAACAAGTATTGATAAAATCCACATAGTTCCTCCTTATAGATATAGCATTAATAAAAAATATGTTAAAATTACAAAAATAAAACTATCTAAACGGTCTAATATTCCCCCGTGACCCGGCATAATATTCGAAAAATCTTTAATTGCATTTTCTCTTTTGATTTTACTCATAAACAAATCCCCGATTTGCCCTACTACCGATAAAATAGCCGTTACTAAAACAATTTTAAAAGAAAATGGTTTTACTAATAACGAATAAATAATAACGCCGCCAATAGTTCCGGCAAAGAAACCCGCAAAAGAACCTTCCCAAGTTTTATTAGGACTTATCTTCGGGCAAAGTTTGTTTTTGCCAAAAGCTTTACCAAAAATATAAGCAAAAGTATCCGTTAAAATAGGAATTGATAATAAATAGATAAATAACATTAAGCTTCGATTCCGCGCAATAATAAATAAGTTAAAAGTAATCCCTAAAAATAAGGTAATTCCTAATAAATAAAAAGCATCTTTCGTCGAATATTTATCTTGATAATACACCGTTGGTAATGTTAAAAAGATTAAAGATAAAATAATGCGTTCATACGATACTCCAAAATAAGTAGCACGTTCGACAAAATTATCTAATATCAATAAAGCCAAACAAACTACGCCAAAAAAGATCATTAATTTAGGTAATTTTTTATGACTTTTTCTTAAATCCATCAATTCTTTATAACCTAACATGGCTAAAATGCCAACACCTAAGTAAAAAGGATAACCACCTACATAAATAAGGGGAATAGCAATAATTGAAGCTATTATTGCACTTAAAACTCTTGTTTTCATATCTTACCTTCTTCCATAATAAGTATACTATTTTTCTAAAAAGATGTAAATTATTTCTTAATTTAGTTCCAATTTTTTTAAATTCTATTTTCCAAAATTATAGTTATACTATTCATCTAAATATTACACTTTAAGCTTTTATGTTATAATGGTCCTAGAAAGGAGTATAAATGAAAAATTTTATTAAGAAAGCAGGATTTGTTTTAGGTTGTTCATTATTACCAATTATTGTTTTTGGCATAACTATTTATATCGTTCTAACAAAGAGTACTGATTATAAGTACGAATTAGAATCTAACAGAGATTTTGATAACAAATATATTAATAATTTTCAAAGTTTAGGTAGTATGGTTGCTTTCGGAGATAAGGGAATTAATGTGACCCCAGTCGATGCTTATATTGAAAGTGGCATGGTTATAGTTAAAAGTAAAATCGAAAATAAAACTGGTGTTAATTTAAAACTAAAGAATTTTGGAATAGTCACAGGAAATTTTACCAAAAATATTTTTTATACCGATTATGATGAAGATACAGTTCTTAATAACGGTGATTCTAAAGAAGTAGAATTTGAAGTTGGCGCTTACGATATAATGAATACCAGCGATGATTTTCCAACTAATATGGTATTTACTTTAGGTGCTTATAATGCTTCAAATAATAATTATAACGAATATAACTTAGATTTTACTATTGCTTGGAAATATGCTAGTCCATAGAAGTAAAAGAACCCAATTGAATCTTGAGATAGTTACTAATTTAAAAATCCTAACAAATTAAATGTTAGGATTTTTTTCTTTTCTTGGTGTCCCCTTAGGGATTCGAACCCTAGACCCACTGATTAAGAGTCAGTTGCTCTACCAACTGAGCTAAGGAGACATCTCTTAAATACTTGTTTAGTATATCATAATTTTAAAGAAAAAGAAATACCTTTTAAATTCGGCCTATTTATGTTACCATTATTTTGAGGTAAAGTTATGAAAAAGAATTATCGCTCTTTAACTAAGCAAGAAAGAAAAGAAATATTAAATAAATATTATCAAACCGATATGGGCAAAATAAATAAAAATCGTTTTTTAAGATTATTAATCTATGGGATTTTATGTATTACGTATAGTTTAGTTCTAATTATCGAACAATTAATTAAAAATTCTTCCCTTTGGAATTATATTATGGCCCTAGTTATGCTTATCTTTGGTTTAGTATTCTTAATTGGCCGCCATAAATTAATTATTCGGAGTATTAATTATTATCTCGTAAAGAATAAGTAAAATTATTCTTTTTTTCATAATATTTATTATGAATATAAATGAAAAATTAAGGAAATTACGAACGGAAGATTTTATTTGGATTGTTTATTTTTTTATTGCCGCCGCCGCTTTATACTCGAATAAAGATGAAAGAGAATATCTTTTGTATCATAATCAAAAAGCCTATCGCGAAAAAAAGACAATCAACATTACAATTTTTATTATTGCCTTAATTATTTATATTTATTTTGTTCTAAATACCGTAGAAGATTTATCTCGGATGCCCCAGAATCTGCAAAATCCGGAATTTGTCAATCGCTATGCCCAATTAGTGGCCGCCCTCCTTTTCTTAGTTGGAGGAATAATTTATTTAGTTGTCGAAGTTAAAGATCCGGTCCCGGGAGAAGTAAGCATTCTTTAAAAATGGCGGTATGTTTGATGATTTTCTAAAACTTCATCTTTTAATTTGGCAAGCTTACTTACGGTAACAACTTGATAACCTTGAACATATAATTCGGGCAAAAGTTTTTCAATAGCTTTAATACTGGTTTCATAAGAATCATGGAATAAAATTATTGAGCCATCCTCAACATTATCTAAAACATGGTTAACTAAGTAATCGACATCTTTATACCGCCAATCATTAGTATCAATACTCCATAAAATAAAAGGCGTATCTAAAGTTTGTTTAATATCATTATTGATACTTCCATAAGGAGGCCGCGTTAAAGTAAATTCTTGACCAATAATACCTTTTAAAATTTCATTACTCGTATTATATTCATTAATAATATCGTCCTTTTTTTGTCTTTTCATATTTTTATGAGCATAAGAATGATACCCTATTTCATGTTCACTTGCAAATACTTTTTTAATTTTATCTTCAGAGCTTAATAACTTACTACCTAAAAAGAAAAACGTACAATGAGCTTTATTAGCATCCAAAATATCGACCAAACTTGCCGTATATTTAGATGGCCCATCATCAAACGTAATCGCAATATGTTTTTTGGTATCTACTATTTTATTACCATCATCTTTTTCATAATTTTCATCTAATTCCACCGTGAAATCCAAATATTTATATATTTCATTGTAATTTACTTGTAAAAATAATTCTTCCTCTACTTGGGGGTCAGTTACCACATCATAAAAGTAAATAATTAAACTATTTTTTTCAAAACAATAAACTTTATTTTCGTGATTTACTAAAACATCGGCAATAAAAGCAGGATACTTTAAATAAATTAACTCGTTAATTTTTTGATAAAATTCTTCTTGTTTATTTTTTTTAATAATATTTTCGGTTGCTAATTCTTCACCCGTTAGATAATCAAACATAAAAGATTCGTATTTATCCTCTTCTTTTACCACCAAACTCGTTACTTTATGATCGAAATTATCATAAAAAACAATCGAATCTTGCTTATATTGAGCTACAAAATTGGCAATTTTTTCTGGGCCTTGATTCTTTTTGGATTTAAATAAAAAAGAGGTTTTCGAGAAAATGATACATAAACAAGTAAGAAAAATAAATAAACCACTTATAATAATTAAATACTTTTTATTTTTCTGTTCTTTCATTTTCTAAAACCTCTTTACTTCTATATATTTTTAATATTTCTTCTTTTAAAGACTATCAATGTTACGAAATACATAATTACAAAATAAACGAAACACACAATAAGCGAATGAGTTAAGGATAAACCATAAGGTGAAGTTCCGCCGAAAAGAAGAGCCGTCAAATCCCAATTAGGGGTTACAAAATAATTTATCAATTTTATGTTGTAATTCAAGGCTAATAAATTGATAATGCCGGAACCAATATAACCTAAGAAAGTTATGGTAATAGCAAAAGCCGTATTCAAAATTAAATTGGAAATAGCAAAGGCTAACATAGTAAGCAAAATAAACATTGGTAATTTGCATAAACAAGTTAGGAAATAATAACTTATAACATTCATTACCACATAGTTATTACTACTAACGACGTAACTAACAACCGGAATACTTAAGGAACTATAGCCAAAGAAAAGGCCACCCACTATAAATTCCGCGAGTAAAATAAAGATTAAAATAAACGGAATCATTATTAAACAAGCAAGCAATTTCGCCGTAATTATTTTTCCCCGTGAATAAGGAATTGTTAATAAATTTTTAATAGTTCCTTTATTAAATTCTTCACTAACCATGCCACCGGCAATCATAATAATAAAGACTAAAACGATTATTTCCATTTCATTAAGTAAATTTTCGATAACCATCCGCATGGTATGGTCATTATTAGTATCTACTTTTTCTTTTAAGATATACTCATTTTCATAATAATCTTTTACATTGCTTTCATATTCTTTTTTGTTATTTTCATTTTCTTCATAATTATAATCAACTACATAGGAATAATCTTCAATCATTGAATTTAGAGCTTTAGCTAAATAATTACCATCATTTTTAATATTATTAGCTAACGCATAATTATAAAGTTCAATTTGTTTTTCCATTATTGCAATGTCTTTTTGTTGTTCTCTTTTTTCTTTTTCGCTGGTTGTAACTAAACTTTTCGTGGATGTCAATTCTTCTTGTAAATCATTAATTTTTAAATTAATAAAATATTGCCAATCGCCACTTTCAACTTTATTTAAAATATCTTGGGCATTTGCTTCTAACATAGTTAAATCTTCATCCGTTTTTAAATAGTAAGCATTATAATAGGCATTAATTGCCATATAATATTCATTATAAATAGCTTCTTTTTGCCATGCTTCTGGATATTTTTTAATGTTTTCATATACCGCTTTTTCGGTAGCTAGTTCGGCTTTTTCCGTTGGGGTCTCTCCTTCTTCGTCAATCGAAGTCATTAAATCGGCCGTGAAATTTTCCATGGTGCTTTCTAAATCTTGATTATAAATAAAATTAACTAAAATTAAAAACATGAAGCCGATTATTAAAGTTATATAGGTACTTTTTTTATGAAAAATTTTATATAATTCATTTTTTACTAATTTAATCAATTTTATTACCCCCTGCTCTTTTCAAAAAGGCTTCTTCTAAAGTTAATTCTAATTCTTTTACTTCGTAAATATCTACTTTAGCTTTAACTATCTTTTTAATTATTTCGGCGATTTCTTCTTTACGCGCATTAATTTCAAAACTAGTTTTCGTGACATTTTCCATGCCTGCAAGAGTTAAAGAAGATGTATCTTTGACTTTAATTAAAAACCGGTTATCAATATGTTTTAATTTTTTAACATCACTAATTTCTAAAATTTGGCCATCATTGATAATACATACTTTATTGCAAAAACTTTCTAATTCGGCCAGATTATGACTGGAAATTAAAACGCCAATTCCTTCTTTGGCCAACTTTTTTAAAAGCACTCTTAATTCTTTTATTCCTTCCGGATCTAACCCATTGGTTGGTTCATCTAAAATTAACAAATTGGGTTGGTGAATTAAAGCCCGGGCAATACCTAATCTTTGCCGCATACCTAATGAATATTTACTGACTTTATCGTTAATCCGGTTTTCTAAACCAACGAATTTAATGATTTCTTGTAAAGTCGCATCTGTAACATCAGGATAATAATCCGCCATTAATTTTAAATTTTGATATCCTGACAAATACATATAAACATCCGGACTTTCGACAATGGCTCCCACTTTAGCAATAGCTTTAACATAGTCTTTGGTAATATCATAACCATTGATTAAAACTGTGCCTTTATCAATTCCTTGTAAACCTAAAATTAATTTAATCGTCGTGGTTTTCCCACTGCCATTGGGACCAATAAAAGCTAAAATATCGCCGGGATAAATATCAAAGGAAATATCTTTTAAAATATGTTTTCCCCCGAGACTTTTATGTAAATTACGACATTCGAGTATTTTTTCCATTTTTCCACCTTTCACTTATATATATTTCTTAAATTTTCCTAATTTCCTTTTTTCCGCGGAAACTTTTCTAAATAAATTTTTTTCGTTTGTTCATTCGTAACATGGGTATAAATGCCGGTCGTATTTAAACTGGCATGACCTAATAATTCTTGAACACTTTTAATATCGGCGCCATGATTAAGTAAATGGGTTGCAAAAGTGTGTCGCAACGTGTGGGGCGTTACTTTCTTTTTCAAAGCCACCTTTTTAATAATATTTTTCATAATTATTTCCATTTCCTGAATGGTTAATACCTGCCCTTTATCATCTACTAACAAATAAGGACTATCATTTCCCTTAAGTAATTCGCTTCGTGCTTTTTTTAAATATTTATCTAAATATAAAGCGGCATACTCCCCATAATAAACAATTCTTTCTTTACTCCCTTTACCAATTATTCGAATTCTTTTATTAGCATAATCTATATCTTTTAATTTAATATTGCATAGTTCACTAGCTCGACAACCCGTCGCATACAAAAGTTCCACAATTAAGCGATTACGATAATCTTTTTCATCATTTAAAGTGATACTTTCTAAAATATCACTCATTTCATTTAAACTTAAAAAATTCGGCAATTTCTTTTCTAATTTAGGATTCCGAATACTCGTAAATAAATTATATTCTAATTTTCCTTCATTTACTAAAAAATTATAAAAACTTCTAATCGAACTTAAATGCCGCGAAATAGTACTATTTTTTAATTTTTGGGTATCTAATTCTTTTAAATAATCGCGAATTTGATTCCGATTTATTTTTAAATAATCCCATTGCTTTTTTTGCAAATATTTTTGAAATTCTTCCAAATCAAAATTATAATTAAGAATCGTTTTATCCGAATAGTTTAATTCTTTTTCTAAATAAATTAAAAATTTATTTTTGTCATCTTCCATGCGTATTTCCTTTTATTAAAGCATTTAACTCGCGCCGAATTTGATTAATTCTTAATCTTAATTCTTCTTTTTGGAGTCTTTGATGGGATAAATCATGTTGCCATTCCGTTTTTTCAAAACCCGATTTATGCCATTTGGTGGCCGGATTATCTAAAATATTCGTATCTTCTTCAATACTTTTTTCTAAATCTCTAAATTCTTTTCGCGCTAGCCGTAATTCGTCTTTTAACTCATAATATTTGTTAACTACTTCCGGATCTTCTCCCATACCTAGTTGGTAATCTTCTTCTTCGATAGGATAAAGACTTTCTAATTCTTCATCAGTTAAAAACGGAATATCTTCATATTCCTTTTCTTCTGCCATCGCGCGCATACTTTTGATAATATCTTCTTTTTTCATGATAATTCCTCAATTGGCCCAATTTCCATTTGCCCTTTTAAAGTTCGATTTTTATTGGCATCTTGATTTTCTTGAAAATTAACAAAAACAATCATTGCTTTCCATTCATGATAAGCAAAATCATTAGTTTTTATTTCATAACTTGGGGTTATAACATATTCTCCAGTTGCTTGCGTAATATCAAAGCCTTTATATTCCCCGCTTTCGACATATTTTAAATCCCCTAAAGTTTGTAAAGTATTACCTAAAGGATCCGTTATAACTAATAATAATTCCGGCCGATTACGATCAACGGTATAAACAAAATTATTTTTTTCAATATTGATTTTAACATAATAATTATGGGATATCATTTGTTTATTGCTTGCCGCTTTTAAACTGACTGAACAATAAGTTTCCCCTAATAAACTATCCATGCCTTCTCCAAAATTGGTATAATCCGCATGAATACTTAGAGGGTCTCCCGCATTAAAAGTAATAAGTTCCGTCATCGCCGAAGAAACCTTAGAATCGTCGGATTCTAAAGCAATATTGACTCCGGAAAACCAAGCAAACGTCGCCGATATAGCAAAAACGATAAACGACAACAAAAATACTACTGTAAGAATTATTGTTTGCTTTTTACTCATTACTTTCACCTTTCTTATTTTTTAAATTAAATCTTCAACCTTTACTTCACTAACTATTTGCGAAAAATCTTTAGTTAAAATTTTAAGTACTTCTAGTAATACTTCCTTATTTTCTTCTTTAGCTACATATATTTCATTATTTTCATTTATTTCTTTTAAAATAGCAAAATTTCCGATTCCTTCATCTTCTTCGTCTAATTGTTCAACCAAAAGAAAATTAGAATTATTGAAATTAGCTTTAGCTAATATCTCACATTTTAAACCATCCTCTAAAATTAATATATTATCTTTTTCCATTTTTATCTTCCCCTGAATTCTTGTAAAATATCTTCTAAATCAAAAACTTGTTCATTACTTTGTGGTGGTACTTTAGGCATATTTTGTTCAATAATATTAGCCTTATCAACCGCATCTTTTTGTAAAGCTTTTAATTCCGTGATACTATGATCAATTTCTTGACTAAAAGCTTTTTTAGATACTTTACTTAATTTAGTAGTTAACATATCTGTTAATTTGGCCAAACCACTAATAACTTTAGAAACCTTTTGGGCAATAATAGCACCCCCAGTGGTAATTGTAAGTAGACTTGTCGCTGCTAGATGACCCGAGATTTTCAATAAGCCTTTTGCCTTTCTCACATTTTCATTTTTAGGTTCCTTGCTTAAATGCCGAGCCACTTTCGTTGGTTTATTACTAAAATCCGCATAAACTTTTTCTTTAAGTTCGGGTTCTTTTTTAACCGGAATTTCTTTCTTTTTTTCAACAGGAGCTTCTTCTTTCTTAATTGGTTTTATTTCTTCTCTTTCTCTTTTAGTTACCTTTGGAACTTCAAAAACCGGAAGATGATGTTCTAATTTAGGATTAATTTGTTTAAATTTAAAATTAAGTGCATTTTCTTTGGTGTACATACTATTAGTTATTTTAAATTCTTTAGTTGCCTCATCTTTAAGATAAGCAAAACCAAGTGGCAATTTTAATTGATCAATTCTTTGATCACATCGTAAAACATTTTGGCCATTTTCCATCGTAAGATAAATTTTTGCCCCCGGATTATTATTTCTAATACTTTGTAAGAATTTTTCATTACTATATTCATGAATTACTTTTAAATTTACAGTTTTATCCCAAGTAGCCGCTTCAATTACATCTTTTTCTTTATTATAAGTATAACCACTAGGTAAATTTAAAACTTCCGGATTAGAAATATAAATTTCATCTTTGGCTACTAAAATACTAACATTAGGATTAAATAATTGTAATAAAGAACCAATTGTTTCATATTTATTTTTATTCTTAGCCACAACGCCATATTTTAAACAATAGTTTTTACAATTGCGACGATTTTCATTAATACTATAAATACTTTCTTCCATCAATTGATTTAATCTTTGATACCAACTTCGTAATAATTCGGCAAAATCATTAGGTAAAAAAGCCTTATTTAAAGTATTTTCCAATTTTTCTATTTGCGAATCTAATAAAAATACATAATCCGCATATTCATATTGCTTAAATAAATCATTTATTCTTTTATCTTCATAGGTAAAGCCTTTCCGTAATTCTTTCCATTTACCTTCGGCCGTTAAAAATTCATCTTTTAATTTCGATTGGCGAAGCATTTCAATTTGTTTTTGCGAATCCGGAATATTTTTCGTCGCGGCATTGATTTTTTCTTTAATATTTTGAAAATCCTTTTGAACAGACTTTTCGTATCTTAAATATAAATTATAAGCATAAAATGGTTGCAATTGGGCATGGAAAAATTTGATAAAAGCATTAAATGTTTTTTTAACATCAACATCTAATTGACTTCTTTTTAAATAATTAGTATACATATTTTCTAAATCATTTAATTTACCAACGATTCTAATCATGGCCATTTTTTCCATATCGCATAAATTTTGGTTATTTTTCTTAATATTATTTAAGACATTAACTGTTAAATTATGACTTAAGGCCACATTACTTATTTCTAAATTATTTTCTGCAATTAAAGATGCTAACTTATCTTCCATAATTCCACCTTCACCTATTCTCTCTCATTTTAACACAGGTAAATGAAAAAAGCAATTTTGAAGTATAATATTTTCTTCAAAATTGCTCAAATTTAAAATTGCGCTAACCTTTTCTTTTCTTCTTCTAATTTTATTCTTTCGCCTTCTACTAATTCTTGAGGGGCTTTGGCCACAAAAGCAGCATTATTAAGCAGATTTTCCCGTTTTTTAATACTTGCCATCAATTCTTGTTTTTCTTTTTCTCTTTTTAACTTATCTTCGGCTGTTTCTTGTTTTTCATAGAATATTTCAACCTTTAAGTCTTTAACTTCAATAACATCGGTAGCCTTTATTTCTTCTTTTAGATTATCTTGACACTTTAATAATTTAATAATTAAATCTTCGTTTTCGAAAGCGGTAATTTTAATTTGATAATCTTTCCCCATTTGTTTGTCTTGTTTTAAAGTTCTTACCTTCGTTACAAGTTCTCGAACGTTTTCGATTTTTAAAGCGGCCTTTTTATCTATTTTATTCTTTTCGAAAACGGGATAATCACTAATCATTATGCTGTTATCCTTACCCATGAATTCTTGATAGATCGTTTCGGTCACATAAGGCATAAAAGGATGAAGCATTTTTAATATCCCTAATAACACTTCTTTAATTGTATCGATGGTACTTGCATCATCTAGATAAAACTTGGCCATTTCAATATAAGAATCGCAAAAATCTTCCCATATAAATTTGTAAAGAATCGAACCAACATTTTGGAGTTCAAAGCGATCCATGAATTTAGTTACATCTTTAATCGTTTCTTCATATCGCGTTAAAATCCATTTATCACAATCCTTTAAAGGCGCTTCTTTAACTTCATTTTGCATATTCATTAAGACAAATCGACTAGCATTCCATATTTTATTAATAAAGTTCCAAGTTGAGGCCACTTTTTCTTCATCATATTTGATATCTGTCCCCGGAGCTGTCGAAGTTGTTAAATAAAATCTTAAAGCATCAGCTCCATATTTATCAATAACATCCATCGGATCGACCCCATTACCTAAACTCTTGCTAAATTTACGACCTTCTTTATCCCGAATTAGACCATGAATTAAGCAATATTTAAACGGCCGCTTCCCAGTTAAATGCAGACTTTGAAAAGTCATGCGGTTAACCCAAAAAGGAATAATATCATAACCGGTTACTAAAACATCCGTTGGGAAATATTTTTGATAGTCTTCAGTTTGATGCGGCCAACCTAAAGTGGCAAAAGGCCATAAAGCGGAAGAAAACCACGTATCTAAGACATCTTCATCTTGATGCCAACCTTCGCCTTCTGGTTTCGTTAAACCAACATATATTTCTTCATTCCGGTACCAAACAGGAATTCTGTGTCCCCACCATAATTGCCGCGAAATACACCAATCATAAGTTATTTCCATCCAGTGATTCATAATTTTTTCGTATCTAGCTGGCACAAAATTAACTTTCGTTTCTTTATTTTTTTGATTTTCTAAAACTTTGTCGGCTAAAGGCCGCATTTTGACAAACCATTGTTTTGATAAATAAGGTTCAACCATAACTCCGGTTCTTTCACTATGACCAACACTATGCGTAATTGGTTCGACTTCTAATAAAAAGCCGGCTTTTTCTAAATCTTTAACCAATTCTTCCCGGCACCGAAAACGGTCCATTCCTTGATATTTTAAAGCGTTTTCATTCATAGTGCCATCCGGATTAATAACAATAATATTTTCTAAATTATGTCTTTTCCCTACTTCAAAATCGTTAGGATCATGAGCTGGCGTAATTTTAACGCAACCAGTTCCTTTTTCCGGATCGGCATGAATATCACCAACGATCGGAATTTCGCGATTTACCAAAGGTAAAATTACTTTTTGGCCAATTAAATCTTTATATCGTTCATCTTTGGGATTGACGGCCACCGCGGTATCACCAAACATGGTTTCCGGCCGCGTCGTTGCTACATCAATATATTTATCAGAACCAACAAGTGGATATTTAATATGATAAAAAGCCCCAGGAATATCTTTATAAATAACTTCTTCGGTTGATAAAGCCGTTTGACTTTCGGGATCCCAGTTAATAATCCGTTCTCCGCGATAGATTAAACCTTCATTATAAAAGTCAATAAAAACTTTTTGCACAGCTTCTTCCATGCCTTTATCTAAAGTAAAACGTTCTTTATTATAATCTAAACTCAAACCTAATTTAGCCCATTGATGCCGAATATTTAAAGCATATTCTTCTTTCCATTTCCAGGCTTCTCGTAAAAATCCTTCCCGGCCTAAACTTTGTTTACTAATTCCTTGTTCTTTTAATTTTTCCACCACTTTTATTTCGGTGGCAATGGCAGCATGATCCATGCCAGGAAGCCATAGACAATCATAGCCTTGCATTCTTTTATAGCGAATTAAAGCATCTTGAATGGCTACATCTAAAGCATGACCTAAATGCAGGCGTCCTGTGACATTAGGTGGTGGTATCACAATAGTAAAAGGTTTTCCTTTCTTTTTCCCACTGGCAAAATAACCTTTTTTTAACCAATCTTCATAATGAACTTCAGTATTTTGGTGATTATATTTTTTATCTAACATAATATCACTCCTCTTTTTCTAATTGAGCTAAAGCTAAATCCGTTATCTTCGTAAATAATTCTTGACTATCTGGATCAACTTGAGCCTTAGCTATAAATTTATCCAAATATTTTCTTTCCTTTAAAATAATAATACTTTCTTTAAAATTAAGATCAAACATATAAGCACATGTTAATATAAAGGTTTTGGAAGGATTAGGTTTGCCAAATATTTTGATGGATTGCCCCTTAAAATATTCCTGAAAATATTCTTCCGGTACATCCTCTTTTTTAAAATAAACGTTGTGTTCTAAATTAATCGTATTTAAAATATCAATCTTATCTAAATCCCTAATTAATTTAACAAAAAAGTTAGTTCTTTCATCAAAATTAGGTACTTCTAAAACATGTTTATTATGATAATATATGGCTTTTTTAATAATGTCATAATCTTTTTCCTCTGGCCAAAATTCTTTAATATGTCCTTCATCAAATAAATATTTTACGCCATAAGCCGCATGATCAAATAAATCATCTTGAAAACTATTAACTACCTCTAATTGATGAAAACGACCAATGTCATGTAGTAACGAAATAATATTAATTAATTTAGTATCTTCTTCATTTAAATTTAATCTTTGGGCAAATATCGTCGACAAGGCTAAAACTCGTAAAGGATGTTCGATTTTTATTCTTACTTTTAAATCACTTTTATCATATTTGCTCGCATAGGCCAAAAACGCTTCTTTTGCTTGATCCATAAATTTCCTCCTAAACAATAAAAAAGAACGTTACCAAGGAGTGCTAAAGCACGGTACCATCCTTTTTTTTACTTAATTTAGTTTTAAAGCACTACTGCTTGTTACTCCCTTTGCAACCTTCAAATAATCAAATTTTTAGTTTTCACCAACCACTAAATCTCTACCTATTTGAATTATTTTACTCCTCAAATTTCTTTGTAACTTTCCTTATTTTATCAAAATTAATTATTTAATTCAATACTTGAACCAATGATTCCATCTAAATAAATATTTAAAGTTTTATCATCTAAAGCAAAATTAATTTTTTCATAATTACTTATAGTATCCATACCTATATAAGGCTTCTTAATATCATCATAAACTAAAACCACATTATTATTAATTAAAACGACATAATTACCCACTAAATAAATATTTTGATAAGCAACGGGGATATTTAATAAAGAGCCTGTGTAATCATATAATTCATTTTTATTTGTTAATAAATATTTATCCGTATAATTAACAATAGGATCGGTTATATTAGTTGTTTTTTTCACATTGTTACCATTGGTTAAATACCAACCATTTGCATCCTTAACAATTAAAGTAGATATGTCTAATTTACCATCAACAAGTTTATTAGCTAAACCAATGAAGTCATATTCATAAGGAATAATTGTCGTCATATTAGGAAGCATCAAAACACCCCATTTTCCTTCTTCATTTTGGGCAATTATTGCCTCTCCATTAACTTTAGCATGGTAATCTTTAACCGCTTTAAAAGTAACTATCCTTTGGTTTAATTTTAAACTATAAACAAATATTTCCGCATTATCTTGAATTAAAGCAAAATCATTATTAGAATAAGCTAATTTTTCTTCTTGTCCATCTTCATAATAGTTAATATTATATTCATCGTCATCAATAATGGTATTAACATAACCACAATCCTTACTTACGCATTCATAACGGCCTTTTTCTTTTCCTGATTCATCATAAAAATATAAGAAACCATTAAAGTAAAAATCTTTATTCACATTTTTGACTTCAACTTCGCCCCGATGACTAGCATAAGTGCCATAAATAGCTAGGGGCAAAAAAATCACTAATAAGACAATAATCGTAATCAGAGTTGATTTTTTAGTTTTCATTGCGCCATCATTCCTGTATTAATAGAATAAGTACTACCACCAATAATTGTTATTTGATTACCATTTAATATTTCATAACTACTAGCATAGTCGCTTATTGTAATCGTTATTCGATTACCTTCTTCGTCTCTTAATACTCCGGAATCTTCTTTACCACCATCGGTATACCGATAGATATCTATTATTTTATCACTCGTAATTCCAACAAAGAATCCATCATATAATTTGGCATAAACTAAATTGCTTTTCATAATTTTACCATCTTTAGTAGTTACCGTATACATATTATTATTTTTAAGAAGTAAAGCACTACTATTATAAGATGTTATTTCATTACTAGCATGACCAATTTCTTTAGCCGAGCTATCATATAAAACATACATATTTTCTCTTTTTACTAAAAAGTCATTGCCAACATATTTTATTTCTTTAGTAGCCCCGTATTTTTCATCCGTAAAAGTAATAAACCGCGAAGCATTTTCTTTACCAACATTAATTATACCAAAGTTACCATCATTATTTTTAGCCATTACTAACACACTGGCGGAATTTACAAAACCAAAATCTTTATTATAATAGCCAACATCAACTTGAACATAATTTTCGGTACCAGACATGGTCTTCTTATTAGTTAAATCATAAAGCATTGCATTACTATTTTTGGCACTATCCACATCATTAATAAAGACAAAACGATCATTAATAACTGGAGCAAATCCTAAATTTTGGGCTCCATTACTACGATTAAGTAGTTTTGTTTCACTAGCAATAAAACATTTTTCAAACATTGTTGAATTTTTCGTTATATCATTTTTATTTTTACAAGTATAAGTTCCTAATAAATTATTTTTAGCTTCATCTTTAAAGATATAAATTGTCCCATCATAATAACTTACATATTTATAGTTATTACTTAATTTACCTTCATATATATTTATTTCTTTTTGATTGTCCCCATCTTTAATAATAACGGTATTACTACCTACTTCAACACTAAAGGCATCTTGTCTTTCAATTTCTTTTAAATCTTCATTATAAACAATCTTTTTAACAAAGTTACCACTACTTAATTTAACACCTTCATAATTTAATAAGTTTAAATTTTCATCATAAGCATAGACTTTTTCATTATCCACTAAAACGACATAACTATCATTAAAAGTAATAAAATCAATATTTCTCGTTAAAACTTTTTTGCCATTATAATCGTATAAAGCATAGTCATCATTATTTTCATAACTTATATATTTTTCATTATAATTTTTAATATTACCTTTAACATCTTTACTTAAAGCTTTACCATCAACATCAATTAATTTAGAATTATTATTCGTCATCGCTACTAAATTATCATGTTCACTTATTTTACCTAAATAATCATAACTAAATTTAATATTTTCACTTACTTCTTTACCTATTTTAAGGGTACCATATTTTTCTTCATCATTTTTAACAATAACATTTTCATCATCAATTTTCTTAATTAAAGTATAATTACCTACTTCTTCTTGTTTGGCAATATCAAACAAAATTATATTATTTTGCTTATCAGCATTATCAGTAATGAAAACGAAATTATCATTATAAATATCACTACCTTCTTCGATGCCTTTGTTATCTTCATAAACTCTTTTTACAACATCAAAGTCATCTTCACCAGAATAAGTAGCCACTTTACATTTGTTTTCATCTTTATTCTTACATTCGTATTTACCAAGTTCTTTTTTATTTTTATCTAAAAAGATTAATATTCCATTTTCATACCGATAATTACCTTTTTCTAAAATAACTTCTGGTTCATCTGGTTCTTCCTTTTTATTATCTTTTTTAAAGACTAGAAAATATAAAAGTAACCCAATAATTAATAAAAGTAACGCACTAGCACAACTAATAATAATTATTTTATTTTTCTTACTTAATTCATTCCATTTTTCTTTTAAAGGCTTTTTATTTTTCTTTTCCTTCTTTTTTTCTTCATTCGGTTTTTCTTCATTTTCAACCGTATCATATACGGGTTCATCTTGCATTTCATCTTCATCCGTTATTTCAATAATTTCATTGGTTGCATCTAAATTTTCTTCTAATAATTCATCATCTTCCATTTTAGACCTCCATATTATGTCTAAATTATATCACTAATATCATTAAATTAAAATAAAAAACTAATAAGTTGTTATGAACCTATTAGTTTTTTATTTTATACTTTATTTATTAAACAGATAATCGATATGGACTTCCTTTACTACCATCGCCACTTGTAAATTGGACATCAGTGGTAATATAAAATGATGGACGAACAATAAAATTGCCATCAGTAACTTTTGAAATATAACCTGGACCTCCACCACTAGTAATTCTTCTTATATAACTTTCTCTTGATGAATCCCGAGATATACTTAATTCAAATGCACCTAAATACATCCAATTACTATCAAGCATTCCATTATAACTTGAAGATGTAATATCACAATCATTTACCGAAGATGAATAAAATTTAGGTGTAGTAGCATATATATAATCACTTATATATAATAAGCCAATATAATCTTGATAAATCAAATCATTTTCTAAATTACACTCTCTTACAACACTTTGACTTCCTTGAGTATAACATTTTTTATCGGTTGATTTTAATCTATTTACCCCTAATTCATAATCATATATTTTCTTAAAACTATAGTTTCCTAAATTAAAACCTCCTACTACCCAATTATGTTTTAAAATATAATTTTTCAAATATGGAGCCATTTTGATCATATAGTTATAATAAAAATCATTTAAATTTACTTTATTTAAATTACTTTCTTTCCACATATTAACATTACTTTCTTCTGTTTCTGAAGTACTATTCCATCTATAACTAACAAGGTTATTAAAATTTGTTCCTTTATAATATTCATAAGCCCATGTGTATTTACCATAATAAGCTCCCCCTTCTACATTACCATCACCTAATTCCGTAGCTGTTGCCCCTTGGGCTTTAATTAATTTCATTTCATAATTATCGTCTTCATTTTTAAATAAGCCAATGATCCGATATAAATTATCATCGGTTTCACACGTCCCAGTATTCTTATTATCTAAACAAATAAAATTATTAACTTTATCACTAGCACCACTATAACGATAAGATAAATCATTAGCGCTATTTTTTAAATTAGCATCATGATAAAACAAAATATTATTTTCATATGCTTTTTGAGCTATTTGACATGCGCCCAAGCTTGGATCACATACATCTGCATATGTCATTTCTCGATTATAAGATTTTACACTTAAACCTACTTTAAAACTTTTTCCCATTGTTTCATTATTAGCATCTTTATCTACCCAAAGATACAATTTATAATTACTTTCCCCTTTTAAAGGAATACTATTACTATAAACTTTATAAATATTTTTATGTTTTCCTTTGATTCCTATATCTAATTCTTTAAGTTCTTCATTATTAAATTCTGTTAAAGCATTAGTTGTCTTACTTAGTATTTCATTTACTAAAACTATATCTTCTTCTGAGGTAATTGCAAAATGAATATTATTATCTTCTATTTCATTATCATTTAAACTTGTTAGATATAAATTAAATCCCACACAATTATCACAAGTACTATTAATAGTAAATTCATAAGGTTCTGTTTCTAAACCCATATCATCATCCATCGGATAACTATTTTTTAAATTTATCGTATTTCCATTATCTTTTAATTGAACTTTTGCACAAGCATTAATTGTTATATTACTTTTTCCATATTCATCTTCTACTTGAGGTTTCATGAAAGCATACGTTATTCCTAAAATACTCAAAGTTAAAATTAAGATACATATTATAATTAAAATTATTTTTCTTTTCATGGGCAAAATCCTACTTTCACCCTTAATTATATATATATATATATATATTCAAGGCCTAAAAAAAATAATTGACAGTTTTGGACAAAATAAA
>CANROR010000002.1 GCA_947632275.1 uncultured Bacilli bacterium
TACTTAATAGAACAAGTGGGTAATGATTTAGATTTTTATGCTTTAAATTATTTTGGCACGCGGATAACCTATGGAGAAATGTTTAATCGCATTGAAATGATTGCCAAATCATTACGCTTTTTAGGGGTTAAAAAAGGGGATATTGTTTCGATTTGTTTACCAAATATGCCTGAGGCAATTGAAACCTTTTATGCTTGTAATAAAATTGGGGCGGTAGCCGATATGATTCATCCTTTATCCGGCCAAAAAGAAATGAAAACCTATTTACAAACATCTAAATCCCGAATTTTAATTTTGTACGATGCTAATTTTGAAAAAGTGGCGCCGATCTTAGATGATACGAAAGTTTTCAAAACCATTTTAGTTTCGGTAAGTGTTTCAATGCCAATGTTTTTAGGTTTAGGTTATAAAGTAACGCAAGGTTTAAAAATCAAGAAGCCCCAAATGCGTGATCATGAATTTTTAAGTTGGAAAGAATTTTTAAATATGAGTTATGCTTTTCATAAACCCACGGCCGTGAAAGTAAATGCTAGTGATTTAGCTTTAATTTTACATAGTGGAGGAACGACGGGAACGCCTAAGGGGATAATGATTAGTAACTTTAATTTTAATGCCGAAATTCAACAAGATGGCATAAATGTTATTAAAGTTCGCCCTAAAGATAAGATTATGACTATCTTGCCAGTTTTTCATGGCTTTAGTTTAGGTGTTTGTGTTCATTGTCCTTTATGTTTAAGAGTCGAAGTTATTTTAATTCCCGAATTTGATGGCAAAAGATTTCATAAAATTATTCAAAAATATCGGCCCAATGTTATCGCCGGCGTTCCGACTCTTTGGGAAGCGATGCTTACCAATAAAAGATTTGCCGATGTTGATTTATCCGCTCTTAAATATGTAATAAGTGGGGGCGATTATTTAACCGTGAGTATGGAAGAAAAAATGAATACTTTTTTACGCCAACATGGAGCTAGTATTGCGATTACGAAAGGCTATGGTATGACTGAAAGTGTGGCCGCGACGGCTTATACTTTTGAAGGGGCTAATGAACCAGGCAGTATTGGAATTCCCATGATTGGTAATGAATTTGCAATTTGTAAGCCTTATACTACGGAAGTTTTACCCTTTGGCGAAGAAGGGGAAATTTGTGTTTGTGGTCCGACGGTCATGATGGGGTATTTAAATAATGCCAAAGAAACTAAAGAAGTATTAAAAAAACATAATGATGGCAAAATTTGGCTCCATACGGGTGATTTAGGTTATATTAACGAAAAAGGGATAATTTATTTTACTCAACGTTTAAAAAGAGTTATCATTTCGAGTGGTTTTAATGTTTATCCTAGTCAAATTGAAGAGGTTATCGAAAAATGTGATTATGTGGCTAAATGTTGTGTTATCAGTATGCCGCATCCTTATAAAATGCATGTGGCCAAAGCTTTGGTCGTTTTAAAAGACGGAATTAAACCGGGTTTGAAAGTGGAAAATACCATCAAAAAATTATGTAAAAAAGAATTGGCCAGTTATTCCCAACCTTATAAAATTGAATTTAAAGATAGTTTGCCAACTACTTTGTATAAAAAAATTGACTATCGCCTTTTAGAAGAAATGGAAGTAAAAAATGAAGAAACGAAAACTAAGTAGTTGGGGTTATAAATGTTTTAAACCAATTTTAGCTCCGATTTTTAAACTTTATTATCACCCAACCATCATTAATAAAGAAAATATTCCGAGGACAGGTCCCATTATTATTGTTGGTAATCATAAACATCTGATGGATCAATGTTTAGTTATTATTGCGACTAAAAGAATTGTCCATTATATGGCGAAAAAAGAATATTTTGATGGTCCTTATGCCTGGTTTTTTAAAGCCACCGGTTGTATTAGTGTTAATCGGAGTATTCATGATAAGGAGGCCAAAGCCCAAGCCCAAAGGGTCTTAGATGAGGGTGGAGCCATTGGATTATTCCCCGAAGGAACGCGTAATCGCACGGATAAAGTATTATTGCCGTTTAAGTTCGGAGCCGTTTCTTTAGCCCAAAAGACAGGGGCAACGATTGTGCCCTTTGGCATCACGGGCGATTATAAATTTCGCAGTAAAAATTTAAAAATTGAATTTGGTAAACCTTTTCAAGTTGGCCATAAAGATTTAGAGAAAGCCAATCAATTTTTAGAAAACGAAGTTAAAAAATTAATAAGTAAATAATTAAGATAAGAAGGAATTTATTTTCCTTTTTATTTATGTTAAAATAGCATATGCAAGGAAGTGATTCTAGATGAATTTACCAGATTTATGTGTAGCGCGTAATCGCGATAAAGTCGAAGTAAAACATATCGAACAACATCAAGAATATGAACCATTATTTAAAGGCCAAAAATATTTTTTAAGAACGTATGGTTGCCAAATGAATGTTCATGATTCCGAGGAAATAAAATTTTATTTAGAGGCTTTAGGTTTTACAAAGACAGAAATTTTAGAGGATGCCGATATTGTTGTTTTAAATACATGTGCGATAAGAGAAAATGCCAAAGATAAAGTCTTTGGTTATTTAGGCCGGTGTAAACATTTAAAAAAAGTAAAACCTAATTTAATTATTTGTTTGTGTGGTTGTTTGGTGCAACAACCGCATGAAATTGAAGAAATAAAAAAGAATCATCAATATATCGATATTGTCGTTGGTACGCATAATTTAAATGAATTACCTGAGTTAATTGTTAAAAAAAGTCCAAAACAAGATATTGAAGTTTTTTCCAACAGTGATAAAGTTTTTGAAAATGTTAAATATGCCCGGGATTCCCAAGTTTGTGCGTGGATTAATATTGCCTATGGTTGTGATAAATTTTGTACGTATTGCATTGTGCCTTATACGCGGGGTCGGGAACGAAGTCGGAAAATGGAAAATATTTTGAGGGAAGTCCAAGCTTTAAAAAAAGCCGGTTACCAAGAAGTGACTTTATTAGGCCAAAATGTTAATGCTTATGGTAATGATTTAGGCTTAGGTTATAACTTTGCGACACTTTTAGAAGAAACGGCTAAAATTGGTATTCCGCGCATTCGCTTTGTTACATCCCATCCGTGGAATTTTACTGATGAAATGATTGATGTTATTGCGAAGTACGAAAATATTATGCCTTATGTTCATTTACCAATTCAATCGGGAAGTGATGCCATTTTAAAGAAAATGAATCGGCGTTATACGATTGAAGAATACAAAACTTTATTTAATAAAATTAAAGAAAAAGTTAAGAATGTGGCCATTACAACTGATATTATTGTCGGTTTTCCTAATGAAACGGATGAAGACTTTAAGGCAACGTTAGATATCGTTAATTATTGTAAATTTGATAATGCGTTTACCTTTATTTATTCGCCAAGAGTAGGGACGGCGGCCGCGAGAATGGAAGATAAAATTCCTTACGAAGTAAAACAAAAAAGATTAAAGGAATTAAATGATTTGGTAAATAGTTATTCTTTAGCTAGTAATCAAAAATTATTAGGCAAAACGGTTAAAGTTTTAGTTACCGAGAAAAGCGAAAAAGACCAAAATAAAGTCTGTGGTTATACGGATACTATGAAACTAGTTAACGTTGAAGGCGCCCAAGATTTAATTGGCCAAATTATTGATGTCGAAATTACGGCGGCTAAAAGCTTTAGTTTAGATGGGATAGTCAAAAAATAAATTTTTATAAAAAGAAAAAGTTTAGATTATTGGGTCTAAACTTTTGTATTTTTTTGGTAGCGGGGGAGGGACTCGAACCCCCAACATTTCGGGTATGAACCGAACTATCTAGCCAGTTGATATACCCCGCCATAAATAAAATAAATTTAATTCTTCAACAAGAACAAAATTATCATAACAAAAAAATAGGCATTTGGCAAGTAATTTTTCTTCTTGTGAACCATATTAAATTGTGTTATTATATAATTGGGTGTCGAAGATGAAGAATTTAAAAAATTATTCTAAAAAAAATATTGCCATTGTAATTGGAAGTGTGCTATTAGTTTTAATCGCAGTACTAGCAATTGTTTTAGGAAGAAATGGTAAAACTGGTATTTTAGGAGAAGATAATTTACCAGATAATTTAAGATTTAAAGAACAATATGAAAGTTTAAATGGGAAAAAGGATGATTCAGGTAAAGAATATGTAAAAGTGGAAATTAATGAAAAAAATCCAGTTATATATAAAAGTGATGCAGAAATATTAGATGTATTAAATAAAGAAACGGCCATTGTATTCTTTGGTTATGAATCAGATTCTTGGACGCGAAACATTATTGATCCTTTACTTCAAATTGCTAGCGACAATGGCATTGAAAAAATTTACTATGTTAATATTGCTAATATCCGGGATGAATATAGTGTTGAAGATGGCAAATTAAAACAAGATAAAAAAGGTACCGATGCTTATTATAAAATTCTTGATTTTCTAGGTGATAAACTTGATGCTTACTATGTTTATGATGAAAAGAATAAAGAATATGCTACGGGTGTATCTCGACTTGAACCGGCGACGGTAATCGCGGTTAAAGATGGTAAAGTAATGGATTATCATAAAGGTACGGTGTTATCGCAAAAAGATCCATCTGTTGCTTTAACCGAAAAACAAAGAAATGAAATGTTAGCGATATATCAAAATTTATATGAACCAATAAATGAAAATTTATGTCCTAGTGAAGGTTGCTAGGACTTTTTTCTTGCGGGCATATCATAAATATAGTATAATTTAATAGATGATTGGGGATGCCAGTGATGAGTAAGAAAAAAAAGGAAGAAGTAGTAATTAATAATGAAGAATTAAAACCGACAGTTTTATATACAATTAAAGAACGAAAGATTAATTTTTTAGGATTACTTTTATTATTTGCTTTATTTATTGCCGTTATTTATTTTTTACCAACGATTTCCGAAAAATATCAAGAATATAAAAGAGGGCAAACAAAGAATCCAGTAGTCATAAAACCTAGTGATAATCAAGAAAACGAAAGTAATGATTTAGAAGATATGGAACAAGCCGAAAAGAAATACGAATATAGTTCTAGTTTAAAAATTACAAAAGATTCTTTTACGATGGCGGATTTTAATTTTAGCAATAATACTTTAACTTTTAGTATAACTAATAATGAAAATAGTAACATTGATTTAACGGCCATGAATTATTATTTAAGTATATTTAATAGTACTAATAATTTAATAAAAAGAATTAAAGTTGCCGAAGATGTATTTAATAGTAAAGAAAAAAAGAATTATGCGTTTAATATTAATGCTAATGCGATAAGTTATTTTGTATTAGAAGAGATAAATCCCGAAGATTATCCGGAAATAACGTTGACGGGTAATAATGGTCAAGCATCAATTACCTGTCGAAATAATGAAACGACATTTCGATATGATTTTACTAATAAAGAACTTACGAATATTTTAGAAACAGTAACTATTGCTAATACGGCTACTAATTATCAAAGTGAACTTGCCAAATATCAAGTTCAAGTGGCAACATATGCCTCTTATACGGGGATTCAAAATAATATAACCGAAACCGATACGGGATTTACTTATAATTTATTTATAAATACAAGTACGGCCAATTTGAGAAATTTAAATGGCGTTAATTATTATGCTACTAAAACGGCGGCCAAAGTTATTAGTTTTGAAGTAGAAGCAAGGGGTTATACATGTAGTTAAGGGGGATTTATGAATTTACACATTAATGATTTCGAGGGCCCACTCGATTTATTGTTGCATTTGGTTAGAACTGCGAAGATGAATATTTATGATATCGATACAACATATATCATTGATAAATATTTAGAATTTATTAATACTTTAGATAAAAATGATTTAGATAATACTAGTGAATATTTAGTTATGGCTAGTGAACTTATTCATTTAAAAAGTCGCTTGTTATTAAATTTAGATGATGAGACGGAAGAAGATAGCGAATACACGATTAATAGTGAAGAAGATTTAAAAAATAAATTGTTAGAGTATGAACAATATAAAAATGCTTCGATGCTATTTAAAAATCTCGAAGAAAATCGGAGTGAATATTATACAAAGATTCCAGAAGCAATCGCGGACTTTTTGGATGATGAAAAGCTGGATGTTGAAAGACATGATCCGGATATTCTAGCTAATATATTATTAGAATTACAAAAGCGAATTAATTATCAAAAACCTATTAGTACCAAAATTACGAAAAGAGAAATTAGTATCACGGAAAGAACTAATTATATACGTGATATTTTAAAGGTTCGAAAAAAAGTTAATTTTTTAGAGCTTTTTGAAGATTATGAAAAAAATATGGTTGTTGCCACTTTTTTATCAATTTTAAATATGTGTAAAAATGGTGAAGTTTTGCTCTTGCAAGAAAATAATTTTGATGATATCGTAATAAAGAAGGTGGAAGATGAATAAGCAAGCAATCTTAGAAGGCCTTTTATTTGTCGTCGGTGATGAAGGCCTATCTTTAGACGAAATAAAAAAATATTTAGAAATATCCCAAGAAGAAGCGCAACAAATTCTTAATGATTTACAACAAGAATATAGTGCCGAAAATCGGGGCATTAGAATTAGTTTGTTGGGAGGCAAGTTTAAATTAACAACCAAAAAAGAACATAAAGATTTTTATCAAAAATTTTTTCAAAATGAAAAAAGCAATATTTTAAGTGCCGCCGCTTTAGAAACTTTAGCTATTATTGCGTATAATCAACCCATCACAAGAGCCGAAGTAGATGAAGCTAGAGGTATTGCTTCAGTAAATATGATTCGGAAATTGGTTGCCAAAGATTTAATTAAAGTAAGCGGCAAAAGTTCTTTGCCAGGCAAACCTAATTTATATCGGACGACTTCGTACTTTTTAGATTATTTTGGTTTGACGGATTTAAATGATTTACCAACTTTGGAAAATTTAAAAGATGAAAGTGAAGAAAAAGAATTATTTACTTCCACTTATAAAGAAATGTAATTTTAATTTAGACAATTTTGGTCGGCGCAATGCTCATCTTCGAGTTCAAATTCGATCGTCGAATGAACAATGTTTTGATGTTTTAAAGTATCTTTAATTTGTTGCTTTAATTCTTTAGAGTATTTTTTGACGATAACATGCATTGTGGCATAGTTATTAAAACCATCAATACTTCGGATATGAATATGATGAATTCCTAAAACCCCTTTGGTTTTAAGAATTTCTTTTTTTATGTGCTCAAGATTGATATCTTTAGGAGTTTTTTCTAAAAATAAATCTAGAATAGTTTTAATATTTTTACAAGCAGCTATGAAAATAAATAAAGCGACAATTAATGATAAAATAGGGTCGATAATCGTTAAATTGGTTAGTTTGATTAAAATTGATCCGATAAGAACAATTAACCACCCCAAAACATCTTCTAGCATGTGTAAGTTAACCGCTTTTTGATTTAAAGATTTACCATCTTTGGTAAAATAGGTGGCTAAAAAATTAATAATAAAGCCAAAGATAGCAATAACAAGCATTCCATCATAATTAATAAGAGTCGGGTTAATTAAACGAGTAACGGCTTCCTTGATAACCAAAACTGAACCAACGAGTAAAATGACCGTCGTAATAATGCTTCCCATGACGGAATATCTTATATAGCCATAGGTGTGATTTGCATCGGGTTTTCTTTTGCTCTTTTTTTCTAAAAAATAAGATAAGCCAATACTAAAAGCATCGCCAAAATCATGCAAAGAATCACTTAATATGGCAATACTATTTGTAAAAAGGCCCCCAAAAAATTCGGCAATGGAGAAAAAGATATTTAATAAAAAAGCTATTAATATATTTTTTTCGGTTTTCATTATTCAACCTTCTTTCTTTTTTCCTTTTCATTATATCATTATTTAAAGATAAATCGGTAAATATAAATAGATGAAAAGTAGTTATTTACTATATTCCATGAAAAATCTAGTTTCGGTAATTTCCTTTATTTTAAAACCTAATTTTTTATATAAATTTAAGGCTACTTCGTTTTCTTTATAAACCCATAGATATACTTTAGGGTTAGTTTCTAAAATGTTAGTTAAAATTTCAGTTCCAATCTCTTTTTTTCGATAAGCACTTTCTAAAAATATTTCATTTAATAAAATACCATCTTCATAATTTTCTAATAGTAAGCAACCAATTATTTTATTATTAATTTTGATTACTTGATAATTATTTATTTGTTGGGTAATTGTTTTTTGCACATAATTATTAATTTTTTCTTTTTCTTCATTATCTATGTCTCTACAATAATCTAAAATGGTAGCCAATTTATATTTTATTAATAATTCTTTATCATTATTAGTTGCCACTTCTAACTTGTACATAGGTTAACACATCCTTTTTTAGAACATTTCAATAACTTGATATTCATCCAAATAAATAATATTTTCTACTTTACTAAAGGATTCAATTTTAATATTTTGGGGTTCTAAATATTTTAACATTATAGGTAAGGTTTCTTCCTTAAATTTGGTAAAGCCTTTTTTAGTAAAATAGGATTTATTCTCGGAAGAATAGGTTGGGGGTTTGGGTAACCAAGTAAATTCTTCTATAGTAAGAAGATATAACCAAGTATCTTTGCCTACAATCTTTTTTAATTCATTGTAAATGCCTTTATTATTGTATGTAACTCGATAAAATTCTCCCATTTTTTACCTCTTTTTTATGATAAAACTCGCACTATTAAAAGTCCGAGTTTATTGTTTTTTTGGTGCTTGTGGTGGGACTCGAACCCACACGATATTGCTACCACTGGATTTTGAGTCCAGCGCGTCTACCAATTCCGCCACACAAGCAGGGGCAAATTAATTATAACATATTTTTTTAAATTTATTATAGCTTTTTATTAAAAAGACAAGTTAACTATTAAATATTTAATGCCATCTTTCATTTTTTTCTTTTAAACAAACTAGCAAACATTGTTCTTATGTCAATTGTTAAACAAAAAATTTATAACCTATTTTCTTATTTTGCCAAAATATATTATAATTAATTAGGTGATTAAGTTGAATTTAAAAAAATCTTTTCAAATTATGGCTATGATGCAAGATATTGAATATGGTTTTAAGGATGAATTAGGAAATAATTTAATTAATGATTTGGAAAAATGGGATAACGAATTTAATAATTTTTATTATTTGCAAACGCCCGAGGAATTATTAAAAACCAAATGCGGTGTTTGTTGGGATCAAGTTGAATTAGAACGTAAATTATTCCAAGATGAAAATATTGCTTGTCAAACATACTTTATTTTTATGGTCGATAACGATATGTTACCATCACATACTTTTTTAACCTTCCAAGATAATAATAAATATTATTGGTTTGAACATTCTTGGGGAGTTTATCAAGGTATTCATGAATATAATACTAAAGAAGAATTATTGAAAGATGTAATTAGCAAATTTAAAGCTGATCATGAAGAAGTTGCCTCTTCAGCTCCTTTATATTTGTATGAATATGTTAAACCTCAAGACCATCTAACTTGTGATGAATTTTATCAATATATTGAAACGCAAAAATTAATTGTTGGAAAATAATTAATAATTAGTTATAATTAAATTAAATAGAGAAGGTGGGTTTATGGATAACAAAATTGATGTCTTATTAGATGTAGATGATGTAGTTTGTTTTCCAGCTTATTTAGTTTGGATAAATGAATTTTTAAATACTAATTTTCAAGAAGATGATTTTAAAGGCTATATTAAAGAAAAAGAAATAATGAAGGGCGAAGAATTACAGGAATTTAATAAATTTATTAAGGACCGAAATCCTTATCAAGAAGCCATAGTTTTACCTCAAGCTATTGAAGTTATCAAAAAACACTTAGATACTTGTAATTATTATATGCTTTCTTCTTGTATTAACCCTTGTTTAAAAGAAGAATCAGGAAAGTTATTTACGTATAAATATAATTTTTTATTAAAAATATTACCGTTTATTAATCCCGAGAATTTTGTTTTTACTAATGCTAAACATTTATTAAAAGGAGACATTCAAATTGATGATTATTTACCCCATTTACTAGCTAATAAAACGCCTTATAAAATTTTATTCCCGGCTTCCCATAATAAATCGGTTCCAGATACTGAGCTAAAAAAGAATAAGATAGTTCGCGCCGGTTCTAATTGGCGAAATGGTTGGGAAAATATTGATATTTTATTAGAACAACAAGAAGCTAAAAGTAAAAAATTGATGCGAAAGAAAAATTAGTGTTGCAAATCTAAAATTAAAAGTGCTATACTAAAAATAAGAATAGGGAGTGGTGAGAATGATGAAGATGTTTTTAAAAATTACTACTCCTTTTAAAATGTAAGAGTGTCCTTGGATAAGACACTCTTTTTTATGGGAGGTATTATGGAAGAAAAATTTGAAATGTTAAAAGAACTAACAACGAGAGAAATTAAACTGACGGATGCTTGTGAATTTTTAGAATTAAATCAATTAGAAGTTTTAAGTTTAATTCGTCATTTAAGACTCGAGGGCATTAATATTGTGAGCCAAGTAAAAGATGATGATATTTATATTTTTAATCAAGGCGAACGCGAAGTTTTAGGGGATTTTTCTTACCATTTTAAAACTGATGAAAATCATGAATTTAAGTTTGTGGCTATCTCGGATACCCGTTTTGGTTCCAAGTTTCAACAATTAGCAATTTTAAATGATATTTATTTAAAAGCTCATGCTTTAGGTTATGATAAAGTTATTCACTGTGGAAATATTTCCGAAGGTATTTATCCTTTAACTAATATTTATTCGGAATGTAATTTTCTCGATGATACGTTAAGACAAGTTGATTATATCACCGAATATTATCCCTTTATTGAAAGCATGAAAACTTATTTTATCACGGGGATAAAAGATGAAAAGCATTTACAAAATAAAAAAATTAATATTGGGAAAAGGATTAATGATGCCCGTGATGATATGATTTATTTAGGTTATAGTTCTTGTAATACGACAATTGATAAAGTAAAAATGTTAGTCTTTAATCCCAAACTTTATAAAACTTATACGGTATCCTATCGGCCGCAACAACAAGTTGATTCGTTTCGGAGCGAAGATAAACCGGATATTATTTTATACGGGGGCCTTCTTCAAATGGAAAAATTCACTTATCGGAATGTAAAATGTATTTCAGTTCCGAGTGTATGTGCGACAACGAAAGAAATGAATGATAAACGTTATTCAAATACCATTGGAGCTTGGTATATTACAATTACAACGGATCGCTTTGGCAATTTAAAAAATTTAAAAGCCATGAATTCGGTATATTATAAAACGAATAAAGATGATTATTTAAAACCAAAAGTTTTAAAATTAGAAAGGGAGAAAAAATTATGAGTAGGGATCGCGAATATGTCGAAAGACAATATAAATATATTCATAATGGGGCTTCAGTTGAAGAATTTATGTTGAAATTTCATCTTAATAGTACCGAATTAAAAGGCTTATTAGAATTATGCCGTATTTATGGCAAGAATATTGAGATTGTGGAAAAAGATGGTACCTTAGTTTTTGATAAACCCTTTATTCGGAATTTAGATACGCGGAAACCGGATTTAGATCCTAACAATTTAAGATATTCTCAAATATGTGTCGTTTCGGATACGCATTTTGGTAATATTCATCAACAATTGCATTTATTAAATAAAGTATATCGCGAAGCTTATAATCGGGGGATTACGAAAGTTTATCATGTCGGCAATATTGTTGATGGCAATTATCCCAATCGGCCGGAACAACCCCGGCAACAATTTTTACATGGTTTTGATGAACAAGTGGGATATGTTGTTGATATGTATCCCCGCGTTAAAGGTATTACGACTGAATATATTTTAGGTAGTCACGATGAAACCCATTATAAAAATGGGCAAGCAACAGTTAATAATTGGTTATCGAGATGTCGGAAAGATATGATTTTTTTAGGCCAAGATTGTGCATTAACTGAACTTAATGGTGTCAAGATTTTTTTAGACCATCCAGGAGGAGGTTCAGCCCAAAGTTTATCTTATAAACCTCAAAAAAGAATTGAAATATTAGAATCGGATTATAAACCCAAAATTTTATTAATTGGTCATTATCATAAAAGTTATTATTTTGTTTATCGCAATGTTCATGGAATTTTAGTTCCATCTTTCTGTGATAAAACTCAATTTCAACAAAAGCAAGGTTTATCCAATGTAATTGGCGCTTATTTTATCGATATTTATGCCGATAAAAAAGGTAATGTGGAATATTTTTGCCCTGAAGAAGTTATTTTTCGCCCTAATGATATGTGGGAAGAAGCCGGTAAAGATAAAGAACGGGTACGCCAATTAGTTATAAAATAAAAAGCCAATTTTTATAGGCGCGTGTTATAATATTTTTAAGAAGGTGAAAAGATGCAAGAAAAAGTAAAAGAAATTATTAAAAGTCGTCAAGGTTTTATCGCGGCTTTAGATCAAAGTGGAGGGAGTAGTAAAAAAACTTTAGCCAATTATGGGATCGCGGAAACTACCTATAAAACCGAAGCCGAAATGTTTGATTTAATTCACAAAATGCGTTCACGGATTATTACTTCTCCAAGTTTCACGGCCGATCATATTTTAGGGGTAATTTTATTTGAACATACGATGATGCATAAAGTGGAAGATTTAGATACGGCCGATTATTTATGGCAAAAGAAAAATATTTTAGCTTTTTTAAAAGTCGATGTTGGTTTAAGCGAGATGACGCAAGGCGTTAAATTATTAAAAGATATTCCCAATTTAGATGATAAATTAAAAATGGCTAAGACTAAAAACATTGTTGGGACGAAAATGCGGTCAGTGATTTATGAACCGAATGCTGAGGGTATCAAAATGGTAGTTGACCAACAATTTGCCTTGGCCGAACAAATCGCCAAGTATGATTTAATTCCGATTATTGAACCCGAAGTCGATATTTACACCGTTGAAAAATTTGGTTGTGAACAAATCTTAAAAGCGGAAATCGAAAAGCATTTAGCAACTTGTAATTTTGATGTTATTTTTAAATTTACTTTGCCCGAATTAGATAACTTTTACGATGATCTTTTAACTAATTCCCATGTTTTAAAAATTGTGGCTTTATCTGGTGGTTATACTCGGGAAAAAGCTAATATGTTATTAAAAAGAAATAAAAATATGATTGCTTCTTTTTCGCGCGCTTTACTAGAAGGCTTAAATGTTAACCAAACTGATGAAGAATTTAACCAAGCTTTAAAAGAAAATATAACTTCCATTTATGAGGCTAGTTGGCAAAAATAAAATGAAAAAATTGATAACGGAAATTTTAGATGCTTTAGAATCACATGGCTATGAAGCTTATTTAATCGGGGGCTTTGTCCGTGATTATTTGCTCCATAAAGAGTCTTTAGATGTTGATATTTGTACGAGTGCTTTGCCTAATGACTTAGAACGTTTATTTAAACTTAAACCTAATCAATTCGGAGGCATTCATTTTAAAAAAGATAAATACGATATCACTATTACATCTTTTCGCCAAGATTTAAATTATGTTCATGGCTTTCCCCAAGAAGTGAAGTTTAATGTTGATTTAAAGACGGATTTGGCCCGTCGCGATTTTACAATTAATGCTATTTATATGACCAAAGATGAGCAAGTTTTAGGACCTACTGCTTATCTAAACGATTTACATAATAAAGTAATTAGAATGATTGGCGATCCTTTAGAAAGAATCCAAGAAGATCCTTCGCGCATTATTCGGGCTTTACGATTTAAAGTAGATTTAGGTTTTACCCTTGAAGAGAAGTTAGCTCAAGTAATTAAAGAAAATAAAGATTTATTAAATTTGATATCAAAAAGTAAAAAGAATAAAGAATTAGCCAAAGTTAAAAACCAAGACCAATTCTTAAAAATTTTAAAAGAATTAGATTATATTTAATTTACAAAATAATATTTTATGACTATAATAAAAATTACGAAATTATTTTAAAAGGATGTGAAAATATGACTAAAAATCAAAGATTAATTATTGACTCTAAATTTATTAAAGAGACGTTAAAATATGATTTAAGTTTAAATGAATTTTTGTTATTAGTATATTTTGATAATGCCTTTGATGCTTTTTTCGACGTTAAATTAATTTCTAATGTTTTAGAATTGACCGAAGAAAAAATTTTAGAAGCCTATAGTAGTTTATTAACGAAAAAAATAATTAAAGTGGAAACAATTAAAAATAGAGAAGGGAAGATTGAAGAAAAAATATCTTTAGATCCTTTATATCAAGAAGTTTTAATCGAAGAAAAGAAAAATAAACAAAAGATAGAAAAGGAGGATATATTTAGTATTTTTGAAACGGAATTTGGACGAACTTTGTCAGGAACTGATTATGAAATTATTAATGCTTGGATTGAAAAAGGTTTTAGTGAAGAATTAATTAAAGCGGCTTTAAAAGAAGCGGTTTATAATGGCGTTTATAGTTTAAGATATATTGATAAAATATTATTTGAATGGCATCGAAAAGGTTTTAAAGAAGTAAGTGATATTAAAAAATATTGGCAAAATAATGATAGTGAAATTCCCAAATTTGAAACAAAAGTATTAAATTTTGATTGGTTAAATGAAAGCGAATGAATTAATTAAAGTCTTGGATAAATTATATCCGGATGCTAGATGTGAATTAGAATACACCAAAGATTATGAACTGTTAATTGCCACAGTCTTATCGGCCCAATGTACGGATAAAAGAGTTAATATGGTGACCAAAGTATTATTTGCTAAGTATGATATTTTTGCTTTAGCTAAGGCTAACAAAAAAACAATTGAAAAAATTATTTATCCGGTGGGGACTTATAATAAAAAAAGCGAATATATCATTAATATTGCTCAAAGTTTAGTAGAAAATTATAATGGGAAAGTGCCTAATGATCGCGCGTTTTTAGAATCTTTACCCGGAGTTGGACGGAAAACTTGTAATGTGGTGTTATCAAATATTTATAATGTTCCAGCAATTGCCGTCGATACTCATGTAGCTAGAGTGGCAAAAAGACTTAATTTAGCTTTCGAGAAAGATGATGTTAGCGTTATTGAAAAAAAGTTAATGAAATTTTTACCGCAAGCAAATTGGAGTCGGTGTCACCATCAATTAGTTTTATTTGGCCGTTATATTTGTAAAAGTCAAAAACCGGATTGTGAAATTTGTCCTTTGCAAAAAAAATGTCAGTATTTTTTAAAAAATAAGAAGAAATAAGTATAATTTTTATACTTATTTTTTTAATGTGTGTTATAATTTTTATGAGGAGGAAAATGATGAAGAAATTTTTGAAAAAAATGGGCACAGTCAAAATTGTTGGTGGTAGCTTAGGAATTTTAGGTTTACTTACTGCTTTTGTAGCGACTTTTTTAGGTCAATTTGCTAATGTGCAATTAATTATGCGTTTTGTCGCATCATTATTGATATTTGTGGGCTTATTCATTCTAGCATTAAACGCAGAAAAAAATCGTGGTTTAAAAGCTTTAGGAGCCGTTATTCTTTCGGCAATAATTATTTCCTGGATTATTCCAACTGGTGGTTTTAATGGGGCCGAATTTAGTATGGCACCTGATCTAAGTCGGATCGGTTTTGCCGATATTGGGGCCGGACTATATTATGCTTTTAACTTTACTTTAGACAAATTATTATTCTTAATTGTCTTAGCAACCTTTTATGGTGTATTAACTAAAGTTAGAGGCTATCAAAAGCTAGTTCATAATTTGGCTAATAGCTTAAAGAATCATGAAATTATTACGGCTTTAGGAATGACTTTAATTATTACGGCGGCAACGGTGATGGTTAGAGATGTATTTGTTGTTTTAGTATTTGTTCCATTCTTTGTATCTATCTTAAAAAATATGAAAATGGAAAAAATTGCAACTTTTGCTATAACCTATGGCGCAATAGTAGTTGGCTTAATTGGCGTTTTATATGGTTCTCAAAGCTTATATGATTTTAATTATTATATTAGTGCCGAAGTTACAACTGGTTTAACCTATCGGGGTATAATTTTAGCCATTGCTTACGTGTTATATAACTTCTTTATTGTCATGCGGCTTAAAAGCGTGAAAAAAGCTAAAAATGCCGAATTGGTGGAAGATCCATTTGAAGTAGAAGCTACAAGAAAGAAAACACATGCTTGGCCAGTTGCTATTTTATTAGTAATATTATTTGCCGTTACAATAATCGGTTATATTACTTGGAGTACCAACTGGAATATAACTTTCTTTAATGATTTACATGAAAAAGCAATCGCTTTAACGATTGGCAAAAAGTTCTCAATTACGGGCTCTGATCTACCAATAGTAAGTTATATTTTAGGTCAAAATGTTTATGCTTTAGGTAATATTGAATATCTATTTGCATTAGATTCAATGCTTATTTTTGTAGGTATTTTATTGTCTTTATGCTATCGCGTAAAATTTGATGAAGTAATAGCTGGTGCTTATGAAGGTGTTAAAAAAGCAGTTAAACCAATCTTAGCAGTTTTAGGAATTTATTTTGCATTCTTTATTCTATACATGTCACCATTTATTCCAACTGTAACTAATTGGATGTATGGTTTGACGACAGAATTAAATCCAGTTTTAGCTTCAATAATGGCTTTCATATCATCAATATTTAGTGCTGATTTAGGATATACATCTTATTCAGTAGGCCAATTTTTGACAACTGCTTATGCAACTAACTTAGATATTGTTCATACCATCTATATGGCAATGTATGGTTTAGCTCAAGTTTGTATGCCAACAAGTTTAATTTTAATGGTTGGTTTATCACTTATGAACATTGATTATAAATCATGGCTAAAATATATTTGGTTATTCGTTGTTGGTATGTTCGTTATTTTAGTGGTATTATTTAGTGTCGTCTTATATATTTAAAAGTAACTCTTCGGAGTTATTTTTTTTTTTTTTTTTGAAAAAATATAGACAAAATTTTAAATTAAAGTATAATTAAGTTAAAAGGATAAGAGCAGTATGGGTAGTAAAAAAAGTATTATATTAATTGTTGTTTGTTGTGTTTTTATTAATATTTTAAGTGCTTTTATGATTGTTATGTGTTTTTTGCCAATCTTTGAATTAAAAGGGGAAAAAGAAATTTATCTTAATATCAATAGTTCTTATACTGATGCTGGCGTTTTGGCAAAATTTCAAGGTAAAAATATTGCGGATGAAGTGGAAATTCAAAATAATGTTGATGTGACTAAACCCGGCCGATACGAAATAGTTTATAAATTAAAAAAAGGTTTAACCAATAAAAGTTTAACTCGCAAAGTGATTGTTCAAGATTTAGAAAAACCAACGATTGAGCTTGAGGGCGAGACGGATATTTATTTAGCTAAATGTGAAGAATATCAAGAAGCGGGTTATAAAGCTTATGATAATGTTGATGGCGATTTGACCGCTAAAGTTGTTGTAACTAATCAAGATGATAAAATAATTTATGAAGTAAGTGATACGGCTCAAAATAAATTTACGATTGAAAGAAATATTATTCACGAAGATAAAGTGGCACCAGAAATAACATTAAACGAAGGCGATACGATTTCGATTATTCAAAATTCTAAATTTGTCGATCCGGGTTATAAAGCAATTGACAATTGTGATGTTGATTATACTAAAGATGTTGTAGTCACAGGTTCTGTTGATACTTCTAAACTAGGTAGTTATAAACTTACTTATACTGTTAAAGATGAATCAGGTAACGAAGCCCAAAAGGAAAGGGTAGTTAAAGTAATTAAAAAGTTAAAAGGGGTGATATATTTAACTTTTGATGATGGTCCAGGCGGTTATACTGATGATATTTTAGCCATTTTAGCTCAAAATAATATTAAAGCCACGTTTTTTGTAACTAATCAGTTTCCCAAATATCAAGGAATGATCAAAAAAGAAGATGAAGCCGGCCATACGGTGGCGGTTCATACTTATTCCCATAGTTGGAATGTTTATAATAGTGTGGATGCCTATTTAAATGATTTTAATAAAATTAACAATATTATTTATGAACAAACGGGTCATTATGCCAAATATTTTCGTTTTCCGGGCGGCAGTTCTAATACCGTTAGTAAAAAACATAGTGTCGGCATAATGACAAAACTTGCTAGTTTAATGACCGAAAAAGGATATACTTATTTTGATTGGAATGTTGATTCCGGCGATACCCATAAAAATAATACACCAACTTATATAATTAATAATATTAAAAAATATGTTAATGGCAATGGTAATTATATTATACTAATGCATGATATTAAGAAAAATACTTTAAGTGCTTTACCAAGTGTTATTAATTATTTAAAAGGAAGAGGTTACACTTTTAGGGCTATTGATGAAAATACACCAGTAAAACATTTTAAAATTGCTAATTAAAGTGTCAAAAAATAAAATTAGGGCTTGAATATATATATATATATATATATAATTATGGGTGAAAGTAGGATTTTGCCCATGAGAAAAATATTGTTAAGTATTCTAGGAATAATGATAATGCTATGTGTAATCTTTTTAGGTTATGAAATAAGATATAGTCAAAAGCAAGAAGTCAATAATATGATGGCAATATATATTGAAGAAGAAAAAGGTACAGGTAAGTATCAAAAGACCAATTTATATAAATGGCCAAATAATTCCGAATATGCTTTAAACATGCATAAGACATATTGTGAGAATGGCAGTATTTTAAGATATAATTTAGAAACAAATAAGATAAATGTCAAAGTTAAAGGAACTGATAAATGTTACATCTATTTTGATAAAGCTAGTTATGGTACGGAAGAACATCCTTATTTAATTCAAACAATCGAAGATTTAGTGAGATTAAGTAATAAAGTAAGTGCCGGGACAACCTATGAAGGGGAATACTTTTTACTTACTAATGATTTAGATTTTAATAATCCAAGTGATTATGAAGATGCTAATAGAACAGACTTTAAAGATATAAATGGGGTAAATGGAAATGAAACCTTAATTAAAGAACTGACGACGGGAAGTGGTTTTAAACCTATTGGAAATTCAAAGCAAACATTTCAAGGAAATTTTGATGGTAACAATAAAACCATAAATAATTTGTATATAAATAATAAGACTGAAGGAGATGCTTTAAGATTTGGCTTATTTGGCGAAATAAATAATTCTATAATTAAAAATTTAACATTAAAGGGGAATATAAGCAGTACAACAAGAGCGGTAATGGGAAGTGTTTCTGGAGGTGTTCGTGGAACAACTACTATAAGTAATATTACAAATTATGTTACAATAACAAGTGAATCAAATGAATATGATGTTGGAGGAATAATTGGCGGTAATTATGGAATTGTTACAATACAAAATTGTCAAAATTATGGTGAAATAAGTGGGGCTTTCAATACAGGTGGTATCGTTGGTTTCGTAAATAATAATTTAACAATTGAAAATAGTATTAATAATGCCAGTATAACTAATAATATTGGTAATTATGTTGGGGGAATTGTAGGTCAAAGTAATTCAGCCACAACTATATTAAAAATTGCTAATTCTCATAATGAAGGACAAATAACTAGTGGTTATGCATTAAATAATAGAATTGCTATAGGTGGTATAATTGGAATGGTTAATGGGAAAGCAAGTATTGAAAATTGTAGTAATAATAATCAGATAGTAAATACTCGTACTAGTTTTGAAAATTTTGCTCAATATGATTTGGGCGGAATAATTGGCTTAAATTTTGGTCAATCACAAATAAAAAAATGTCAAAATAAAGCTAGTATAACTGGGGGAACATATATAGGTGGAATAACTGGGTTAAATGGTGATAATGCAACTTTAATAATGGATAAATGTTTTAATTATGGGTCTATTGATAATCATCAAATTAGTTTTAGTGATTCTACTAGAACATCTTTGACAGAAACCGCGGGACTATTAGGTTATAATTCCAGAAGTATATCGTATATTATTAACAGTCAAAATTATGGTAATATTAATGGCTTTGATAGTGCGGCAGGGATTAATATGCTATCGTTTAATAATATTGTAGTTTTAAATTCTAGTAATAATGGAAATACAGCATCTATCCGGAATGATATATATGGAATAGGTTATTATTCTGTTTCAAATAGTCAAAAAGTAAATGATCATTTAAATAATGTTTATAATGTTGGTCAATCTAAAAGATTAGCGTTTTTTGAAAAAAATGTTTGTACAAATTGTTCTCTTACACCTCACCTTAATAATTTATATTACTTGGATGGCAGTGTTACTACTAAAACCAACGATGATATTATGTTTGGCAATTATTTTACAATGAAAGACAAAAATTATATGCAATCTCAAGCATTTGTTGATGAACTAAATGAGAATATTTTGAATGAGTATACATTAAAAACTAGTGATGGTCAAATAACTTTAACTGAAATAGATCCTTTATTAAAAGATTATACTTTGAGTAAATGGACGTTAGGTAGTGATAGTTATCCTACTTTAATAAATGAATAAACAAAAAGTAACAAAACTGAATTGTTACTTTTCTTTTAGTTCAAAATAAATGTCTCTTAGTTCCATGGCTCTTTCAAAATCCATAGCTCGAGCTGCTTCTTTCATTTCTTCTTCAACTTGAATTAACATTTGTTGTTTTTCTTTTTTACTTAATTTTTCTTTTGGTTTATTAGTTGCATTGTTGGATACTACTTCTTTAATTTCTTTTTCAATTGTCTTAGGCGTAATGCCATGTTTTTGATTATATTCTTCTTGAATTTGGCGCCGTCTTTTAGTTTCTTCGATGGCTTCTCTCATGCCTTCACTTACTTCATCAGCATACATAATAACATGACCGGAAGCATTCCGAGCACAACGGCCAATGGTTTGAATTAAACTTCGGGTACTACGTAAGAATCCTTGTTTGTCGGCATCTAAGATACAAATAAGACTTACTTCGGGAATGTCTAAGCCTTCGCGCAAAAGATTAATCCCGACGATACAATCATAAACACCTAGACGTAAATCATGAATAATTTTTAAGCGTTCTAAAGTTTTAATTTCACTATGAAGATAGGCAACCTTAATATTTAATTCTTTTAAATAATTGGTTAGTTCTTCACTCATTCGAATCGTCAAAGTCGTAATTAAAACTCTTTCATTTTTGGCTTTACGTTTATTAATTTCACTAATAATATCATCGATTTGACCTAAGGTTGGTTTTACTTCAATTGTTGGATCAAGTAGCCCGGTAGGTCTAATTATTTGTTCGACATAAGTATTATGCGTTTTTTCCAGTTCATAGTCCCCTGGGGTCGCGGATACATAGATGGCAGTATTAATTTTGCTTTCAAATTCATCATATTTTAAAGGCCGGTTGTTTAAAGCGCTGGGAAGCCGAAAGCCATAATCAACTAAAGTTTGTTTCCGCATTCTATCGCCATTATACATGCCTCGCACTTGCGGTAAAGTAACATGCGATTCATCGACGACTAATAAAAAATCTTTAGGGAAAAAGTCAATTAAACAACTTGGGGTTTCGCCATCTTCTCTTAAGGCTAAATGTTGCGAATAATTTTCGACTCCATTGCAATAACCGGTTTCTTTAAGCATTTCAATGTCATAATTAGTTCGTTCGCGAAGCCGTTGTTCTTCAATAAATTTATTTTGACTTTTTAATTCTTCTAATCTTTGGTCTAATTCTTTTTGAATTCGTTCGATAGCAATATCTAGCTTTTCTTTACTTGTTACGAAATGGGAAGCGGGTGAGATAGTAATACTTTTTTTACTTTGCATAACTTCGCCGGTTAAAGGATCAAATAAGGTAATAGCATCCACTTTATCTTCATCTAAAGTAATCCGAATGCCTTTGGCTTTTTCATTCACGGGGATAACATCAATATTATTACCTCTTACGCGAAAAGTGCCGCGGTGAAAATCTAAATCGTTGCGCTCGTAAGTCATATCAATTAATTTTTCTAAAATTTTGGTTCGATTGATTTCTTGATCTAAAGTTAAAATTAGCGTATTTTTTTCGTATTCTTCTTTTTCCCCAATCCCATAGATACATGAAACGGAAGCTACTACAATGACATCCTGATAATTAATTAAAGCACTTGTTGCCGCATGTCTTAGTTCATCAATTTCATCATTGATGGAAGCATCCTTTTCAATATAAGTATCACTGCTTGGAACGTAAGCTTCCGGCTGATAATAATCGTAGTAAGAGACGAAGTACTCAACATGATTGTTGGGAAATAATTCTTTTAGTTCGGCATAAAGTTGGCCCGCCAAAGTTTTATTATGAGCTAAAACTAAAGTGGGTTTATTAACTTCTTTTATGACATTAGCTATCGTAAAAGTTTTTCCGGTACCAGTAGCCCCGAGTAAAACTTGTTCTTTTTTACCATCTTTAATGCCCTTAACTAATTCGGCAATCGCTTCAGGTTGATCGCCACTAGGCTTATATGGTGAAATTAATTCAAACATTCTAATTCCTCCTTGCTATTTTTTAATTGCCAGTAACCGCCATTATTTGGCCCGATTCGTTCAATAATATTATAATCAACTAATTTTTTTAAATTATATTTAACTCCATCTGGTGTAATATGTAAAATATTCGCAAGTTCATTTCTCGTAATTTGCGAATTTTCTTTTATTAATTCGATAATTTTTAATTGGTTTTGGTTTAATTTTAAAGTTTGGGTAGTTTTTTGGGTAGTTTTTTCTAAAGAAAAATTAATACATTTTAATAAAAAATTAATGAATACATTAGCATTACCATTAATGTGACATTGAGAAATAGAATCATAATATTCTTGTTGTCGTAAATATATTTCTTCTTCGATTGGGATAAAGGCAAATTTGGCATTCCAATTAGTTAAAATTAAACTTACCCAAAATCTTGCCATTCGGCCATTACCATCACTAAAAGGATGAATATAGACAAAATAATAATGAAACAAAGCGGCTAATATTAAAGGATGAATTTTATTTTCATTTTCATTCATAAATGTAAATAAATTTTTCATTAGAGAAGGAACTAATATCGATTCCGGAGCCGTAAAAATTATTTTCTTCCCTCTTTTTACTCCCTCGCCATGATTTCGATAATAGCCATTATCATCATCAAAATACTTCATCATTAGGGTATGAGCTTTTAAAAGATCTTTTTCCTTTCGCCAATTATATTCTTTTATATGTTCATATAATTCATTGGCATTTTTAACTTCTTGAATTTCTTTTCGATTACCTAAAGTAGGCTTTTGTTCAACAATATTTTCCACAGACTTTAATGATAAGGAATTATCTTCAATGGCAAGTGATGAATATATAGATCTGACCTTTGATTTAGTTTGTAAATTTCTTTTCTTATGGGGATCATCAATACTAAGCAATGCAAGTTTTTTTTCAATATCTTTTAGGATTTTTTGATTATCATCAGTGATATAAAAAATCGGTTTTAAGGTATTTATATTTGCCATTTTAATACCTTCCTTTCTGTTATTTAATGCTATAAAACTTTTATTTATATTATATAACAAAATAAAAAAAATAATAGTCCTTAGTTAAAGACTTTTAATAGGCAAAACTTGGGCTATCTGTTATAATAAAAATAGGTGGATTATGGAAAAGGGAGAAAATGCTTTAACACTAAATGTTTTAAAAGATATAGATTTAGGTTCGGTAGAAGATTTTATTAATGAAGTTAAAAAAAGAGACATAAAAACTTTTTCGAATTATGAAGAAATAGTTTCTATTTTTACTAAACAATATCAAGAATTAAATTTAACTAAGGAAGAAAAACAAAAAATAAGTTTTTATTTAAAATTTTATACCGGCAATGCTTATGATCGGATTAATGCTTTATTACGGAATAACTGGCAATATCAAGAACAAGGAATATTAACCCCCGAAGTGGAACAAAAATATCAAGAATTTTTGGACGAAATTAGAAATATTTTTAGTTTAAGTCCAGTCAATAATCTTAATTTTGTTACTTATCGAAGTGTTCCTTTAGCCATTTTTCAAAGCTATGGCATAAATAGTAAAGAAGAACTTTTATCTTTAAAAAATAAATATTATTTTGATCCCGGTTTTGTTAGTACGTCTTTACTTAATTCTTGGCAGTTAGTAAAAGATAATGTGGAAATGCAAATAATTGTGCCTTTAGAATGTACTGAAGCTTTTCCTTTAATTGGTAGTAATTTATCTTTACATGTCGGTGAAACTGAATACTTAATTGCTAATGATAGTTTATTTAAAGTATATGATGTGGAAAGAAATGGGGATAAAACTACTTTAAAGATGGTTTATATTCCTAAAAAAATCTGGCAACGCGAAATTAATTGTCAAAAAAATAAATAAATTGTATAATTTTATTATGAGAGGAGTGGAAAATAAATGAATGGGATCTATGGCTATGATTATTATGATGAACCCGTAAGACAAACCGTAAGTAATTTTAATAATTTGACAATGTGGTTAATAGTATCTTTAGTATTAGCAATCATTGGTGGCGCCGTTTTATATTTTTTATTTATCAAACCGGATAAGAAAATTGACAATAAATATTTGTCTTGGTTTAAAGAATTCTTTAATTTTCGCAAGATGCTAATTGAAGATTTACTAAAAGTTACTTATTTAATTGGAGCAATATTTATCACTTTATATTCTTTAGCTTTAATTGCGACGAACTTTTTAGGCTTTATTCTTTTCTTAGTTTTAGGTAATGTCTTATTAAGAGTGGTTTACGAAGGTATTTTGATTACAATTATGATTTGGAAAAATACAACGGAAATAAATAAAAAGATGAAAAAATAAAAATTGGAAATAAAAAATTCCAATTTTTTTGACAAATAATTGCATTATGATGTTTTAAAATTAACTTGTTTGTGTTATCTTAATATATATAGGGAAGTGGTAGTGTGATATATATTTTTGGTCATAAAAATCCCGACACAGATAGTGTTTGTTCCTCAATCGCTTTAGCGTATTTAAAAAATGAACTTGGGGAAAAATGTGTACCTAAAATTTTAGGTAATATTAATAAAGAAACGAAATTTGTTTTAGATTATTTTAAAATAGATGTCCCTAGTTATTTAAATGATGTCAGGGTCCGGATTAAAAAAGTAAAATATGACAAAAAAGCTTTTATTTGGGAATATGCTTCGATTGATGAAGCTTTTAAATTAATGCAACAACATAATATCACAGCAATTCCTTTAGTTGATGAAGATAAAAAATTAACCGGTTATGTTACCTTAAAAGAAATTGCTAAATATTTAATCCAAGGTGATAAAGAACATATTAATACGACATTAGACAATATTGTGGCTACTTTAGAAGCCAAGGTTCTAACAAAATTTGATGAAGTAATTGATGGCAATATCATGGTTGTCGGGATGCAATCTAAAGCTTTTTATGATAGTGTTAATTTAAAAAATGATGACATTTTAATTGTCGGTGATCGGTACCGGATTTTAGAATATGCGATTGCTTCTAAAGTAAAACTTATTATTTTGCCTTTTAATAGTGGGATTAATGAAGAATTATTAGCCAAAGCGAAAGCCAATAAAATAAATATTATTGAAACTAGTTTAGGTTCGTATTTAATTTCTAATAAAGTATTACTTGCCAATTACGTTAAAAGTATAAATACGAATCATAATCCGGTGACCGTTAATAATGAAGATTCTTTCACGGATTTTAAAACAATGATGCATAAAGTAAATCATACGAATTATCCCGTGGTTAATAATAAAGGGGAATGTTTAGGTCTTATTCGGTTGACGGGACCTAATACTTATGAAAAGCAAAAAGTTATTTTAGTCGATCATAATAATTTTGCCCAAAGTGTCGATGGGATTGAAGAAGCTGATATTGTCGAAATTATTGACCATCACAATTTGGGAGCGATTGGGACCAATATTCCGATTAACTTTCGGAGTAGACCCGTCGGTTGTACGGCAACGATGATTTATGATATGTTCACGGAAGCAAAAGTGGCGATTCCTAAAAATATCGCGGGTATTTTACTTTCGGCAATTCTTTCTGATACCTTACTTTTAACCGGCCCAACCACAACCGAAGATGATAAATATGCGGCCATCAAACTGGCCACTATAGCCAAGATTGATATTAATAAATATGGTTATGAAATGTTAAAAGCGGCTTCGGCTTTAGATGATTTAACGGTTAAAGATATTATCTTAAGTGATTTTAAATCTTATAATGTCGATAATGCTAATTTAGGTATTGGTCAAGTTATGACGATGAACTTTGAATATATTAAAGAAAAAATGCCCGAATTTTTAGCGGAAATGGAAGAAATGAGTAGTAAGTATCCGACGCTTGTTTTATTTATTACTGATGTTATTCGGAAAGGTTCTTACATTTTATATAATAAAAGTACGGAAAGTATTGTGAAAGAAGCCTTTGGCTTAAAAGATGTCTATGAAGGTATCTTTGTTCCGAAGATTGTTTCGCGGAAGAAAGACTTTTTACCAAGTATTTTAAGTGCAATGGAGAATGATTTATGAAAGCCTTAATAACGGGAGCCTCAAGTGGTATTGGCAAACAAATGGCTCTTTATCTCGCCAGTTTAGGTTATGAGTTAATTTTGGTAAGTCAAGATAACCAAAAACTAAATGCGGTTAAGAAAGAAATTGCTTCGCCTGTTAAGACCATTTGCCTAGATTTAGTAAAAGAAGAAAATGTCTTTAATTTATACGAAAAGGTGAAGGCGGAAGATATTGATATTTTAATTAATAATGCCGGCTTTGGTCTTTTTGGCATGTTTGCCCAAACGGATTTAACGCGCGAACTGGAAATGATTGATTTAAATGTTAAGGCCTATCATATTTTAACTAAACTTTTTTTACAAGATTTTGTAAAAAAAGATGTTGGTTATATTTTAAATGTATGTAGTAGTGCCGGTTTTATGGCGGGACCGAGAATGAGTACATATTATGCAACTAAGAATTATGTTACAAAACTTACAATGGCAATCAACGAAGAATTGCGAAAAGCCAAAAGTCATGTTCATATCAGTGCTTTGTGTCCGGGACCAGTTAATACCAATTTTAATAAAGTAGCCCATGGTGCTTTTGCCATTAAAGGTGTAAGTCCTAAATATGTAGCTCAATATGCTATCAATAAAATGTTTAAAAATAAAATGCTTATTGTGCCCACTTTAAAAATGAAATTAACTTTGTTTTTGACGCGCTTTGCGCCATATCGTCTTCAATTAATGGTAGCTTATCATATTCAATATCGGAAAGAAAATGGTCAAAAGAAAAATAAGTAGGAATTTTTTCCTACTTATTTAATTCTTGGTTTAAAGTATTAAGAGCTTCATTGATTTTCTTTTTAGTTTCACTTTCTAGTTGGTAATAACCTAAATCATAGGCCAGAGTAAAGATATCTTTGGCCTGTTTACTAATACTTGCAAACATTTGATAAAGTTTTTGGTATAAACAGTCATTGCTAGCTTCATTTAAAGCATAAGTCATATTGACAGCCATATTCTTTTCCATTTCTAAAATATCCATCAAAAATTTTTTATCATTCATCATTATCCCCACTTTCTAAAATTGAAACTAAGCTTTCACATATTTCATAATGCATATTAGCAATGGTCGAAAATAATTCTTGCATTTGGCTATCTTCAATTTCTTTTAAGTAGTAATTTATTTTATCTTTAGCAATGATATTCCAGTTAAAAATATCTTTAATGTAAGATACATCTTTAGTTGATAACATCTTTGGTACTTTTTTCATTTCTTTCCTCCCTTATTAGGGTGGTTAAAAAATAATGGTAAATACTGTTAATTTATGGTAAGATTAAATAAAAAGAAGGGGTAAGAATGAAAAAAGAAAGAGAAGCCTTATATTTCAGTATTTTAATCAATATTATGGTGGCTATTTTAAAACTTGTTGGTGGCTTTTTTTATGGTTCTTATACCTTAATTACCGATGCTTATTATACAATTTGTGATTTTATTACTGATATTATTGCTTTAATAAGCGCTAAAATTAGCAAAAGAAGAGCTAATAAAAGATTTCCTTTTGGTTATGGAAGAATTGAATATATCGCCGAAATGATCATTGGTTTTTTAATTTTTGCTTTTGGTCTTTGGGCTATAATTAATTCTTTTAATTTAACTTATAGTAAACCGAATTTAAATATTATTTATCTTATAATTTTTGTTATTTTTCTTAAAGCTTTAAGTTGTAATTATTTAAATTATGTGGGCAAGAAAACCCGGAGTCAGATTTTAATCTCGGCCAGTAAAGAATCTTTTTTAGATGTTTTATCATCAATTATGGTTTTATTTGTTGTTTTAGTTGGACAAATTTTTACCTTTGTTGATTTAATTGGTTCGTTATTTATTGCTATTTTAATTCTTGGCTTTGGAATAAAGATAATTATTGATAATATTTTTGGTTTGGTAGGCGAAGATGAAAATGATGCCTCCATCAAAAAAGAAATTGAAAAAATAATTAATGCTCATAAGATTTTAACTTATAGTGATGCATCTTTAATTAAAAGTGGCCCTTACTATCAAGCCGATATTGAAGTGGCTGTCGATCAAAATATGCCGGTCAAAGATTTAATTAAAATGGAAATGAAATTAAAAAAACAAATAAAAAAATTAAAATATAATATTAAATTTATTGATTTTGATTTTATTGTGCGTTAAATTGACAAATTTCGTTATTTCCTTTATTATTGTTTTAGGAGGAATACGATGAATAAAAAACAAATTGTCGACTTAATTATTGCGATCTTTTTAATAATTGGGGGATCAACTTTACTAGTTTTTCCTTTGTTTCATTTTGTCAGTGTTAAACCAATTTTCATGGGCATTCTAGGAATGTATGGTCTACTTAATTTAATTCAATTTATTTTGACTAAAGAGGCCAAAGATTACGAAGGACTATTTACCACGATTGCCTCACTTATTACTTTGGTAGTCGTTTGGAAACTTGATATTGCTAAGGTTCCTTGGTATTTAGCTTTAGCCTTATTTATTTGGATTATTATGATGGCTTTAATCAAACTTAAAAAAGCGGATTATTATAATGACCGAAAGAATAGTGTTTGGATTTTAAAAATAGTTACGTTGATTTTCTTTATTTTAATTGGGTTACTTGCCACAATTAATTTGTACTATGAAGCAGATGTTCAAGTTTTAGTTTTAGGCTTTTTCTTTTTAGTTCATGGCATGTTAGAATTATTTGATCCTTTAACCGTTTATTTAATTGAAAAGAAAAAGTAGTTATTAAAATAGAAATATCCTCATATAATTTTTTTGAAAGAGGGTATCTAATAATGGAAATTCTAAAAGTTTCATCAAAATCTAATCCGAGTAAGGTGGCTGGGGCCATAGCAAATATTTATCGTGAAAATGGCAGTGTCGAAATTCAAACGGTAGGAGCCGGATCACTTAATCAAGCGATTAAAGCGATTGCGATATGCCGGGGATTTGTCGCCCCGACGGGTGATAATCTCGTAGTTATTCCGGCTTTTAATGATATCATGATTAATGGTGAACAAAAAACGGCTTTAAAATTAATTGTCGAAAATAAACAATAAAAACTTTCAGAGAGAAAGTTTTTTTCATGAATAAATAAACATGAAGTCAAACATAATGAACATAGAATGTTATAGGAGGGTCTTATGTTTGACTTTTTTAATATCGAAATAAATAAATTATTTAAACAAAGTGAAAAGGAAATGCTTGCTTTAAACCATCCTTATGTCGGGACCGAACATTTATTACTAGCCTTACTTAAACTTTCGGAAAGTATTCAAAAAATTGCAATAGAATACGATTTAACTTACGCAAGTTTTAAAAATGAACTATTAAGAGTCGTGGGTTCGGCAACAAAGAAAAGTAGTTATATTTTATATACGCCGCTTTTAAAAAGAGTTATAAAAAATGCGACTAGTATTGCCATGAATGATAACGAAGAATTAACTTATAAACATTTTTTAGCCGCTTTAATTGAAGAAGGGGAAGGAATTGCTATTCGCGTTTTAATTGGTATGGGAATAGATATCGAAGCTTTATATGAAGATATCATGGATTCACCGAGTACATTAGAAAAATTAGAAATTTTAACTATTGGTAAAAACTTAAATGAATTAGTTAATAAAGAAGAAAATTTAATTGGTCGCGAAAAAGAATTAAATAATATGCTAGAAACTTTAATGCGAAAAGATAAAAATAATCCGTTATTAATTGGTCCGGCCGGAGTGGGGAAAACGGCTATCGTCGAACAACTAGCGCGCCTAATCGAAAAAGGCGATATTCCCACCCGGTTAAAAAACAAAAAAATTATTATGTTAGAGATGGGGTCACTTGTCGCCGGAACTAAATATCGGGGCGAATTTGAAGAACGCCTAACTAAAATTATTAAAGAACTAGAACAAAATCCGAATTTAATTTTATTTATTGACGAAATTCATGCTATGGTTAATGCCGGTGGGGCCGAAGGAGCCATAAATGCCGCGGATATTTTAAAACCTTATTTAGCCCGGGGAACGATTAAATGCATTGGGGCTACTACTACCCAAGAATATAATAAATTCATTGCTCGCGATAAGGCTTTAGCGCGCCGTTTTGAAATCATCAATGTTCAAGAACCAAGTGAAGAAGAAACAATTAATATTTTAAGTAAAGTTAAAGGCAATTATGAAAAACATTATAATTTAAAGATAAAAAATGAAGCGATTAAAAAAATTGTTCAATTAACGAACAAATATATTTTTGATAAAAGAAATCCCGACAAATCATTAGATGTTTTAGATTCGGTTTGTTCTTATTTAACAATTAAAAGTGAACATGTAAAAAAATCTAATAATTATGAACAAAAATTACAAGAATTAAAACGCGAAAAAGAAAAATTAATTCAAGCAAATAATTTCGCGGAAGCAATTAAAATTCATGAAGAAGAAAAGAAGTTGCAAGAAAAAATTAATAATATGGATACCAAGAAAAAACTAAATATCAGTGAAAAAGATATTTATTATGTAATTGGTAAAAAAGTAAATATTCCTTTACCAGAAGAAAAAAAGAATTTACTTGGTAATTTAGAAAAAGTTTTAGGCCAAAAAATATTAGGCCAAGAACAAGCAATAAGTAAAATTTTACAAACCTTGAAAAATAAATTTTATGATAATAATTTGCCAATTTCCTTTATTTTTAATGGCGATATTGGGGTGGGTAAAACGTATACGGCCAATCTCATGGGCCAAAATTTGAAGATGACATCATTAAATTTAGATTTCGCCGATTATGCGAATAATGCCACCATAACCCGGTTAATTGGTTCTAGTGCCGGTTTTGTAGGTTATGATGATGAACCGATCTTTAATGAAATAAAATATAATCCTTATAGTCTAATTGTGATTGAAAATTATGCTTTAGGTTGTATGGAAATTAAGAAAATGTTGGACCAAATAATTGAAAAAGGCTTAATTAAAAATGCGAAGGGAGAAGACATATCTTTTAAAAATACGATAATCATTATTAATACAAACTTAAAGAAAATAAATAAAGTAGGTTTTGAATCAAATTTAAGTAATAATTATGATGATTTAAATATTAATAAATTATTAGATAAAGTAAATGAGATAATTGAATTTAAAAATTTAAATGAAGAAATGGTTTTAAAATATTTAGAATTAAATAATTATCCCAAAACTTTAATCAAAGATCTTAATTATGCAAAAGGTGGTTTTAAAACCATTATTAAAGCTTTAAAAAATAAAAAAGAATTAGTCAAGTAAAAAGACTTGTCAAAAGAAATAATTTTTCTTATAATAAAAATGTAAGTGTTACCTACCAAGGGGAGCACCTACGTGATTGTAAATGCTCCTTACTTGTGAGGAGTATTTTTAATTGTTAAGTTTTTGCAAACTAACAACAAGACTAAAAGTCTTAGAAAATAAATTTCAGTCATGTAATCCCTCCTTAACTAACCTGTTTAAACCAAGATGATAAGGAAAAGAGTAACAACCAAAACATCCCCATAAAAGGTGCTCCTCTAAAAGGTAACGGTTAACTATTATATTGCTTAAAAAAATAAAGGTAAGCGATTCGACAAAACAAGACAAAAGTTTTAAAAAAAGTTAAGATAAAGAGAAGGTGAAAGATGAAAAAAGTAATAATTATACTTGTAATTGTGATGATTCTAGGTGGTTGCTTAGCAAATAAAAAAGAAGAAACAAAGGAGAATAGGGAAACGATGAAAGTAAAAATAAATGATACGAATGTAACTATAGATTGGGAAGACAATGAAACAGTTAGCGAATTATTAAAGCATTTGCCTTTAAGCGGAGAAATGCAAGAATTAAATGGTAATGAAAAATATCTTTATTTAGATTATAGTTTGCCTACTGCTAGTTTTAATCCCCAAGAAATTAAGACGGGCGATGTTTATCTTTATGGTAATAATTGTTTAGTTATTTTTTATCAAGATTTTGCCACCAGTTATAGTTATACCAAAATTGGTCATATTTCCGATTTACCAAATATAGGTCAAGAAAATATTTCTTTAACAATTGAAAAATAATTTTTTTCAATAATGTAACTTAGTTGTAACTTTGGCTATAATATAATTATCTTGAGGTGGAAAAATGGAAATTTTAAAAGTCGAAAATTTAACCAAAATCTATGGCAAAGATACAACTAAGGTTGTGGCTTTAGATCATGTTTCTTTTAGTGTGGAAAAGGGGGAATTTGTCGCCATTGTTGGTGCTTCCGGCAGTGGTAAATCGACGCTTTTACATTTAATCGGGGGTGTTGATCGGCCAACCAGTGGCAAAGTTTTGGTCGATGGCGAAGATATTTTTAATTTTGATGAAGACAAACTAGCAATTTTTCGCCGGCGGCAAGTGGGATTAATTTATCAATTTTATAATTTAATTCCCATTCTTAATGTCGAAGAAAACATAACTTTACCGCTTGCTTTAGATAATCGGCAAGTAGATCAAGAAAAATTACAAGAATTATTACTTTTATTAGGCTTAAATAATCGCAAAAATCATTTGCCAAATGAACTATCCGGCGGCCAACAACAACGAACGAGTATTGGTCGCGCGCTTATTACCAATCCCGCCCTTATTTTAGCCGATGAACCAACCGGGAATTTAGATACCAAAGCGAGCGAAGAAATTGTCGCATTACTCAAAAAAACGAATAAAGAATTAAAACAAACGATAGTTATGATTACCCATAACCTAGAAATCGCAGCGGCAGCCGACCGGATTATTAAACTGGAAGATGGCAAAATCGTAGATGGAGATAAATAATGAATATTCTCCATAAGTTAACATTTAAAAATTTAAAGTTAAATAAAAAAAGAACAATTGTCACCATTATTGGCATAATTTTGTCGGTGGCTTTAATCACGGCCGTTGCCAGTATGTATTCAAGTTTAATTGCTTCAATGATTAAATATGAAAAGTATGAAAAAGGAAATTTTCATGTAGCTTTTTATGAAGTACCTCAAGCGGATTTAAAAACATTTAAAAGTAATCGGGAAATTGAAGATTTTTACTTGACGGAAGATCTGGGTTATGCCAAGTATGAAAAAATTGCTAATCCGGGGAAACCTTATCTTAATATAAAAGGTTTTAATGCTAAATCTTTGGAAAATCTAGCAATTAAACTAGTGGAAGGAAGGCTTCCAGAAAATAGTGAGGAAATTGTTATTCCGACTCATTTAAAAACCAATGGTCGCGTTGATTTAAAAATTGGGGATACGCTTACATTAGAAGTTGGCAAAAGAATTGATAAACAAGGTAATATTTTAAATCAAAGTAATCCTTATCAAGAAGAAAATTTGGAACAAATAATTGATAGGGTTATGAAAACTTTTAAAATTGTCGGGATTATTGAAAGGCCGGCCAATAATGTCGAAGCTTATTCGGCGCCCGGTTATACTTTAATTACCTATAGTGATTTAAGTAAGGCCAGTCTCGTTGATGTCTATACCCGGTTAACGAAAAAAGAAACTAAAGACTATATTACTTATACCGCGGGTATTTTAGAAATTGATCCCGACATTTTCCAAAATTATGTTGATATTAATGCCAAATATGAAAGTCATTTGCAAGCTGTAGAGGCCGTAAATAAAGCTAAATATCAAATTAATATTAATCAATATTTAGTCGATTTAGAAACTAATCCCTTTCATAATTCTTCACTTGGGGAAATGGGAATGGTTGTTCTAATTGTTTGCGTAATAATTGTCGTTACTTCGGTTTTTTGTATCAAAAATAGTTTTGATATATCAATTACCGAGAAAACTAAACAATATGGCATGCTTCGAAGTATTGGCGCAACTAAAAAACAAATTCGCAAGAATGTCTTTTTTGAAGCAACGATTCTCGGTTTAATTGGGATTCCGATTGGCCTATTATGTGGATTACTTGCTTCTTACATTTTAGTCTTTGTTTGTAATTATTTTTTAGCCGGTTCGCTAGAAGAAAATTTAGAAATTATTTTTGCTTTTTCTTACCTTGCTATAATAGTTGCCATTATTCTCGGGATGCTTACCATTTATCTTTCGGCGTTAAGGAGTGCGCGTCGGGCCGCGAAAGTAAGTCCAATTGATTCAATCAGAAATAGTGCCGATTTAAAAATCAAAAGGAAAAAAGTTAAAAGTAATAAATTAGTTACTAAATTATTTGGTATCGGTGGCGATCTATCTTATAAAAATATCAAAAGAAATAAGAAAAAATATCGCACAACGACAATTTCGATTATTACTTCGGTGACTGTTTTTATTGCTTTATCGTCTTTTATGAATTTAGCCTTTAAATCCGTCGAAGGCGAGTTAAACTTGCAAGATTATAATTTATCTTTAGGTCTTACATTTGGGGCTAAAACTAAAGATAAAATAAAAGAAATTGAGATGCAAGAAAATATCAACGATTACATAATTGAACGGATGGATAGCATAAGAATTGTAAGTCCCAAGTATAATTCGCAATTTTTAGAAAAAATAAATTTTACGCCGGAAGATGAAGACGAAAGTTATATTTCAATTATGGCTATCGGCGATATTCCTTATCAAAAATACCTAAAAAAATTAGGCTTGGATTATGAAGAAGTAAAAAATAAAGGTATTCTTTTAGATAAAGTTACGATTAATGTAAGTGATGGAAAAGAAAATATGCATACTTATCGCTTAAGAAAATTTAATTATCAAGCCGGTGATGAAGTAAAGGCTAGTGATGGAACTTTTCAAATTAATTTGGCTTTAATAACCGACAAGTTACCAATGGGAATAAGTGAAAGCCGCTCAAACAGTATCATTATTGTTAGTGATGCCGTCTTTGAACAATATTTTGCCGATGGATATACTTATATATTTATTGATTCTAGTGATGCTGCCAAAACTCAAGATGCTATTGATAAAATAATGGCTGGTGAAGAATATTCTTTAGAGAATATTGAAGAAAATGCGAAAATTATGCAAAACTTATTTACCTTAATTGGTATTTTCCTATATGGCTTTATTATTGTTATCTCTTTAATTGGCATCACGAATATTTTTAATACGATTACAACGAGTATGGAACTAAGAAAAGGGGAATTTGCCATGCTAAAATCTATTGGCATGACTACGAAAGAATTTAATCATATGATTCGTTTAGAAAGTATTTTCATTGGTCTTAAATCTTTGCTTTGGGGTATTCCTTTGGGCATAGTTTTATCCGTATTTATTTATCACACAGGCGATATGGATTATGCTTATGAAGTGCCAATTTTGGCAATCATTCTAGCAATTCTAGTAGTCTTCCTGTTAATAACTTTAATTATGAAATATTCGCTTCATAAAATAAAAGGCCAAAATACCATTGAAACCATTCGAAATGAAAATATTTAAAAAACTTCAAATTATTTGAAGTTTTTTGGTAATTGACTATTTAAATTCCTAATGTTAGGATAAATAAAGGGAAAGAATTTATGAAAATACTTTTAATCGAAGATAATGAAATAATTGTTAAAGGCTTAAAATATGCTTTAGAAAAAGATGGTTATCAAGTAATGGTGGCAAATAATTTAAAAATGGCACAAGATTATTTAAAAAAAGAAGAATTAAATTTAGTTATTTTAGATTTAACGTTGCCCGATGGAAATGGTTTTACTTTTTATGAAAAATTTATTAAAGCTAATAATCTTGCCACTATTATATTGACGGCTAAGGACGAAGAAGATGATATTGTTTATGGCCTTAATATGGGAGCCGAAGATTATTTAACCAAACCTTTTAGTACCAAAGAATTATTAGCACGGATTAATAAAATATTTTTAAGGCAAAAAAGAAATAGTATTATTAAAGTTAAAGATATCAGTTTTGATTTAGAAAAAATGGTTGTTAAGCGAGATGAAGAAATAATAGAACTAACCGCTTTAGAATTAAAATTACTGCAACTATTATTTTTAAATTTAAATAAAGTGGTAACTCGTAGTGCCATTTTAGATACAATTTGGGATATCACAGGTAATGATGTGGATAATCATACTATTACTGTTTATTTTAAAAGAATAAGAGAAAAATTAGGAACTGATATTATTAAAACTATTAAAGGAATAGGATATAGAATCGATAATGAATAAAGTTTATTTAAAAAAATTTTTACTTAAAGTCTTTTTGATAATACTAATATTTTGTAGTATTTCTTTAGGGTTAATAACTTTGACCCAAAACTTAATTAATGCAAATATTAATCAAAAAATGAGTGCTATTGTGGCTAAAATTGAAGAAAAATATCCCCTTATTACGGAAGAAGAAATCATGGATATTATTAATAGTGAAGAAGTAAATAATAATTTATTTTTAAAATATGGCATAACTTTAGAAGATAATTTAGTAAAAACTAATGCTAATGTTTATCAAGTTTTTAGTATTTTAAACATTATTAATTTGTTATTACTAGGTAGTAGTTTAATTTATTTATTTTTACGATATGAAAAAAGAATAAATAGAGAAATAAAAAAGATAACTAAATACTTACATGCTTTAAATAAGCAAATATTTAATTTAGAATTAGATAGTTATACCGAAGATGAATTATCAATTTTAAAAAATGAAATTTATAAAATAACGATTATGTTAAAAGAAAAAAATCTTAATTTAGGCCAAGATAAAAAACATTTAAAAGAATCTTTAGAAGATATATCACATCAATTAAAAACCCCTTTAACAAGTATGACAATTATGTTAGATAATTTATTAGATGAAGAAAAAGATAAACAAAAACAAGAATTTTTACATGATATTAAAAGAGAAGTAAATAATTTAAATTTTTTAGTCCAATATTTATTAAAATTAGCCCGATTTGATGCGCAAGCAATAACTTTAAAAAAAGAAAAGATAAATGTCAACAAGTTATTAAAAGAAGTAAAACAAAATCTGTCAGCTTTAAGTGATTTAAAAAATATTAAAATCAATATTAAAGGTAATCAAGATGTTTCTTTTCAGGGAGATTTCTATTGGGAAAAAGAAGCTTTAACTAATATTTTAAAAAATGCATTAGATTATTCTAATATAAATCAAAAAGTTAATATAACTTATACGGAAAATAAAGTTTATACTTTAGTTACTTTGGAAAACTATAAGGTCATGGCTAAAGAAGATGTGGCGCATGTTTTTGAAAGGTTTTATAAAGGAAGTAATTCTTCTATCGAAAGTGCCGGGATTGGCCTAGCCTTAGCCAAAACTATTATTGAAAAAGATAATGGTTCAATCAAAGTCGAAACGACTGATAAAAGTACTAAATTTATGATAAAATACTTTAAATTATAAAAAAATAATAGTAAAATATTACTAGGAGGTTTAATGTGAAGAAATTAAGTATATTACTTGCCATATTCTTGGTAATGTTTAATCTGACGGGTTGTCAAAGAGAGGAAAAAGAAGAGATAAAACCAATGCTAGATGCTTTAAAGTTTAAGGAAGAATATGAAAGCTTAAATAGTGATGATAACTATCGGAATATTACGATTAATGAAACTAATCCTTTTGTTTATACAACCGGCAGTGATATCGTGGAAAGAATCAACAATGGTGAAACTTTTTATGTTTATTTTGGTTCGCAATATTGTCCTTGGTGTCGGAGTGTGATTGAAAAAACAATTGAAGCGGCGAATAAAAATAATGTTACCAAAATCTATTATGTCAATATTTGGGGCAATGATCATGAAGAAATCATTCGGGATAAATATGAAATAAATAGTAAGGGTAAGTTAGAACAAACTATTAAAGGCCAAGATGGATACGATGAATTATTAAAACTTTTAGATAATGTTTTAAGCGATTATACTTTAACCAATAGTAAAGGTAAAAAGGTTAAAGTCGGCGAAAAAAGAATTATGGCACCGAACTTTATCTATATTGAAAATGGTAAAGCTATTAAATTAGTAAGTGGTATCTCAGATAAACAAAAGAAATCAAGCGATGAATTAACTAGTGAAATCTTAAAAGATGAAGAAAAAATATTAACTGAATTTTTTGCTAATTAAAAATAAAAACTAATAAAGATTATTTTTATTAGCAGTAATAAGGAGTGAAAAATAAAAAACACTCCTTTTTAAGTGAAAAAAGATAAAAAATAAGGAACTAAAAAAATTTTTTCGCAAAGTAAGAAAAACGATAACAAGTAAAAGGAAATCTGTAAAACCGCCCAAAACCAGAAATAAAAAACTTTTCAAAATAGGAAAAATATCATATAATTAGGATGTCAAATCTTAATTGAAAGTTTTTACTTTCTATAAGGTTTATTGTATTAGAAATAAGTTCTGTGAGAATCGAGAAACTTATTTCTTTTATTTTGCCTTGAAAAGAATCAACAACCTTAGAACCTAAATCAAGTAATTGTCTTATAGTATGAGCAAATTGAATAAAGAAATAATGAGCTTTCATAGCATTGTAGTTTAAAGAACACATATGAGTAATATCAAAGTAAATATTTTTTTGATTATTAAAACCTTGATTTTCAATTTTCCAACGTCTACGCCCTAATAGAACAATTTCTTTAATATTAGTATCATCAATAGGAATATTAGTAATATAAGTAAAAATTTTATCTTTTTCATTAGGTGGAGATTTTTCAATAAATCTAACAATATTAAAAACACATTTGTTATATTTATAATCATTAACTAAATAGTAGTTATCAAGTTTAGAACCTTTATCAATAGAAATGATACCATCAAAATCTTGATTAACAGTTTTTAATTTATCAGATTTTAAACGAAAGATGTAATCCCAATTATTATCTAAACAAAGTTTAATAAAAGGACCAGAAGCATATAAAGCATCAGCAGTAATAATAAATTTTAATTTAGGAAAATTCTTTTTGATTCTTTTCGCCATTCTTTTAAAAGCATTTATTTCACAATCTTGCTTTTTTAAGTTAATCACAGAAGGGTCAGGATTTTCAATAAATTCAGAATCAAGAGAAATAACAAAAGTATCAAAAACAAGTTTAGCTTCTAAAACTTGGTGCTCATAAGTTTTAGTACCATCTTTATGTTGTTTAACAATACAATGATCACAGTGTTTGTAATTAAAAGTAACAAGACCAGTGCCATCAACAAGAATTTGAAATTTACCATTGTATCTAAATTTATCAAACATTTTAGAACGAATTAAAGCATAAACGATATATTTTTGAATTTTTCTTAATTCATCAATATTTAAATCATCAAAAATATCGTTAATAGTATCATAATGAGGTAA
>CANROR010000003.1 GCA_947632275.1 uncultured Bacilli bacterium
TTGTTCGGCTTGTTCAAATGGTTTAGAAAAATACTTAAATAAACAAGAAGGCGTGGAAGCTCAAGTTAATTTAGTTATGGCCACGGCTTCCATTAATTACGATGCGACTAAAGTTGGCATAAAAGATTTAGAAAGGTTTATCACCGAAGCCGGTTTTGAATCTTTAGGTGAAAATCTTAATTTAAAAACGCACCATAAGAAAATTTATAGTCTTATCTTTTTTGCCCTTTTAGCCATTTTTCTCATGTATTTATCCATGGGCGAAATGGTGGGTTTAAAAGTGCCAACCTTTATATCTTTAAGGCATCATCCTTATTGCTATCTTAGTTTGGTAATTGGTATCTCGCTTTTGGCTATTATTTGGGGCTTTGATATTATCAAAAATGGTTTAAAAAATCTTTTACATTTTATGCCCAACATGGATTCGTTAATTGGCCTTGGGGTAATTGTTAACTTTTTTTATAGTCTTTATAATGCTATCAGTTGTAACTGGGATAAATTGTATTTTGATTCCGTTTTAATGATTATCTTATTTGTTAAAATTGGGCGGTTTATCGATAGTAAAAATAAGGCAAAAGCGGTCGATGCGATTAAAAATTTAGTAACTTTAACGCCCGAAGAAGCCACCATTTTAAAAGATGGTCACGAATTAAAAGTTAAATTAAATGAGATAAAAAAAGGCGATATTGTTGTTTGTAAACCGGGGGGAAAAATTGCCGTCGATGGGAAAATAACGAAAGGTCAAACCCATACGGATGAATCTTTTATTACGGGGGAGGCTAAACCGATCAAAAAACAAAAAGGTGATTTAACTTTGGCCGGGTCGCTTAACTATGATGGTTATATCGAATATGAAGCTTTAAATATTGGGAAAGATTCAAGTATTTCGCATATTGTCGATTTAGTTGTTGAGGCCACCAACACGAAAGCCCCAATTGCTCGAATTGCCGATCGCATCAGTAGTTATTTTGTGCCTTTTATTTTTCTTATTGCCCTTTTTAGTTTTATTTTAAATTGGAGCTTTTTCCATAATTGGGCCTTAAGTATTGAGGCTTTAGTCACGGTTTTAGTAGTGGCTTGTCCTTGTGCTTTAGGGCTCGCCACCCCTTTAGCTATGGTGGTGGCAATTGGTAAAGCTAGTAAAATGGGTTTGGTTGTTAAAAGTAGTGAAGTAATTGAAAATTTAAATAAAATAGATACAATTATTTTTGATAAAACGGGAACGCTTACGCAAGGCAAACTCACCCTTGTGGAACAAAAAATAATTCCCGAATTAAAACCGGCGGAAGCTTTAAAAATATTGCAAGCCTTAGAAGCTAAATCTAATCATCCTTTAGCCCAAAGTATTTGTCGAGGCGTTAAAGACTTTTTCCCAGTTACTAATTTTAAAGAATTAAGTGGGAAAGGCGTTAAAGCCCAACTAAATAAGCAAACTTATTATGCCGGGAATTATAAGTATTTAACGAGCTTTAAATTAACCAATCCTTTTGCAAAAGAGGAAAAAGCTTTTTCGTTAAAAGGGGAAAGTATTATTTATCTATGGAATGAGAAACAAGTTTTAGCCATTTTTGGTTTAAGAGATGAAATTAAACCAACGATTAAGGCAACTTTACGAAATTTAGAGGCTTTAAATAAAAAAATTGTAATGTTAACCGGTGATAATCAAAATACGGCGAAGATTATCGCCGAAGAACTTGGTATCCGAGATGTATATAGTGATATTTATCCGGCCATCAAAGCCGAAATTGTTCAAAAATTAAATAAAGAAAATAATGTCATGATGGTGGGCGATGGCTTAAATGATTCGCCAGCTTTAAAGACTGCCGCCATTGGCGTAAGTGTTAAAAGTGGGGCCGATATAAGTAATGACGCGGCCGATGTCATCATGATGTCTTCCGATATGAATCGTCTTACCGATTTTTTCCAAATAGGTAAAAAAACCACCAAAATTATTACCGAGAATTTAATTTGGGCTTTATTTTATAATGTCTTAATGGTTCCTTTAGCTACAGGTTTACTTCCTTTAAAACTTAATCCGATGGTAGCTAGTATGGCTATGGTCTTATCAAGTCTTACGGTCGTATTAAATAGTTTAAGAATTAAAAAATAGTAACTCTTGCTTTATGTCCTTTAAAAAGAAAAAAGTTTTTGCCATAATAAAGGCAAAGGAGAGAATATGAATCAAGAAAAAATTGGCAAATTTATTGCCCAAAAACGAAAAGAAAAAAATTTAAAACAAGAGGATTTGGCTAGTCTTTTAGGCGTTAGTGCCAAAACTATTTCCCGATGGGAAACCGGAAGAAATATGCCCGATTTAGCCTTACTTAAACCTTTAAGCTATGAACTAGGGATAACCATTCATGACCTTTTAAGTGGCGAAGTAGTTGAGCAAAAAGATTATCCTCAACGTTATGAAGAAAATATTAATAAAGTGTTAATCAAAGCCGCAAGCGAAAATAAAAGAAAATTAGGTTTTGCTCTTTTAATTATGGCTAGCATTTTAATTTTTTATCATTTAGTTTTAATGATTATGTCGCTTACTAAAGAAGGAATAAACTATTTTTATTTACTAGATCAAAATCTTGCCATCATTCCTTTCGTTGGAACTTATTCGGGTTTAAAATATGGCTTTTATCAAGCTTTTTTGCAAAATTGTTTAGTTAATTTTAGTTTTACTTTTCTTACTTTTCTTAGTTTAAGTTATTTAAAAATAACCCGGAATCAACATTTGATAATCTTTATCGTAGTAACTGTTTTAAAAGAGTTATTAAAATGGCTTTTACTAATTGGCCCTTACGATATTGATGATATTTTAATGCAAATTCTATTTTACTTTATTTTAGAGAAGATTTTAAGAAGCAAAAATATGTTAAAAAAACGTTAAAAATTTAACATATTTTTTATATATGTTAAAAATAAATGAAAAATTTTATTATAATTAAGCCTTAGAAAAAAGAAAATTAAAGACTTTTTGGCAAAAATAAGATATAATTTAATTATGGAAAATTTAATGAATTATACACCCAAAATGTTAAAAGATTATTTAGCAAATTTAGGGGAAAAAAGTTTTAAACAAACCCAAATATATGAATGGTTATATCAAAAGAAAGTATATGATTTTGATAAATTTTCGAATGTTAGTAAAACTTTACAAGAACATTTAAAACAAGACTTTAATTTAGATTTTATTAAAATCGAACAAGTTTTAGAAGGGCCGCTTGTTAAAAAATTTTTGTTTCGGCTTTTAGATGGGGAAAAAATCGAAGCCGTTTTGATGGAACATGATTATGGTTTGTCGGTTTGTGTATCCAGTCAAGTTGGTTGTAATATGGGTTGTCGTTTTTGTGAAAGTGGGCGGCTTAAAAAGGTAAGAAATTTAGAAACTTATGAAATTGTCGAACAAATTATTTTAATTGAAGAATATATCAAGATGCGCATCAGTCATGTCGTGGTGATGGGCATTGGCGAACCTTTTGATAATTACAATAATATTATTAATTTTGTTACCATTATTAATGATGCGAAGGGTCTGGCGATTGGTTCGCGCCATATTACGATTTCGACCTGCGGATTAGTTCCTAAAATTAAAGAATTCATGACTTTAGATTGGCAAGTTAACTTAGCCATTTCTTTGCATGCGCCAACTAATGAAATTCGAAATAAAATTATGCCTGTCAACCAAGTGTATAGTCTTGATATTTTAATTGACACAATTAAGGAATATATTGCGAAAACTAATAGACGAGTGACTATAGAATATGTTATGCTTAATATGGTAAATGATAAAGAAGAAGATGCGGAGGCTTTAGCCAAGTTATTAAAAGGAATGAATGTTTATGTTAATTTAATTCCGTATAATGAAACGGCGCACATCGAATTTAAAAGAAGTAGCAAAGAACGCATTGATAAGTTCTTTAACATTTTGAAAAAGCATAAAATTAATGTTACAATTCGCAAAGAATTCGGGGGAAACATTAAAGCTGCCTGCGGACAGTTAAGAAGTGAGAGTGATTAATACGAAAGCTTATTATTTAACCGATACGGGACAAGTTAGAAGTCATAATGAAGATAGTGTTACAATTTTACGGAATAGTAGTGATGAAATTTTAATGATAGTCGCGGATGGGATGGGAGGACATCGTAAAGGCGAAGTGGCCAGTTCCTTAACCGTTACCCATTTAGGTAAACGCTTCACCGATTTATCGAGTGTCGGAACCAAACTTGATGCCATTAATTGGCTTAATGATAATATCAATGAAATAAATCGGGAAATTATTGATTATGGCGAAAAAAATGAAAATTCCAAAGGCTTAGGCACCACTTTAGTGGCCGCGATTGTAACCAAAGAATTTATTATTATGTGTAATATTGGGGATTCTTCAGGATATGCCATGAAAAATGGTAAACTGCATAAAGTAACGAAACCCCACACTTTAGTTAATTTATTAGTTGATGCCGGCAATCTAACGGAAGAAGAGGCGAAAAATCATCCAAAGAAAAATGTTTTAATGCGCGCTTTAGGAGCCGCAGAAAAATGTGAAGTCGATATGTTTGATGTCGATAATGATAGTGAAGTAATTTTACTTTGTAGTGATGGCTTAACCAATATGTTAACTGATGAACAAATTGAAAAAGTTTTACTAACCGACGAACTCACACCAGAAGAAAAAGTAATTAAATTGATTAAAAAATGCAATGCACGAGGGGGAAATGATAATATTTCGGTAGCGTATTTAATCCGAGAAAGTGGTGATATATTATGATAATGAAAGGGCAAAAGATTAGTGATAGATACCAAATAATCAAAAGCATTGGCGAAGGTGGGATGGCTAATGTTTATTTGGCTTATGATACGATTTTAGATCGGAATGTCGCAGTCAAAGTTTTAAGGGGGGATTTAGCCAATGACGAAAAATTTGTGCGCCGTTTTCAAAGAGAAGCCCTATCAGCTTCTAGTTTATCGAATCCGAACATAGTCGAAGTTTACGATGTCGGCGAAGATAATGGCGAATATTATATTGTCATGGAATATGTCGAAGGAAAACACTTAAAAAGTTTACTAAAAAAACGAGGAAAATTAACCTTGCCGGAAGTAATTGATATTGTTTTACAAATTACGAATGGTTTGTCGGTGGCGCATGATTCCTATATTATCCACCGGGATATTAAACCCCAAAATATATTGATTTTAGAAAATGGTTTAATCAAAATTACCGATTTTGGAATTGCGATGGCTATAAATTCGACCCAACTTACCCAAACTAATAGTGTCATGGGTTCGGTACATTATTTGCCACCAGAACAAGCCAGTGGCAAAGGAGCAACCCTCCAAAGTGATATTTATTCCATTGGGATTTTAATGTATGAACTTTTATGTGGTAAGTTACCTTTTAAAGGGGATAATGCCGTCGAAATTGCGCTTAAACATTTAAAGGAACCGATGCCAAGCATTCGCGATGAAATTCCCGAGATTCCCCAAAGTGTCGAAAACATTATTTTAAAGGCCACGGCCAAGAATCCCAAGAATCGTTATGCTGATGCTCGGGAAATGCATGAAGATTTAAAAACTTGCTTAGATGAATCGCGAGCTAATGAACTGAAAATAACCTTTAAGTATCCCGAAAATGATTATGACGATACAAAGTTATTAAAAACGATTAAAACCCAAGAAAAGGTAAGTAAAAAAGAAGTAGGTGATGATGAAATAGCGAAGAAAGTAAATAAAAAAGATTACAATAATAACCAAAACAAATTGCTCATTATCTTAGGAAGCATCTTTGTTGGCTTAGTCGTAATTGTAACCACCATTTTTGTTCTTATTCCTTATATGACGAAATCCAAACAAATTGCGATTCCTGATGTCACGGGAAAAGATTTAACCGAAGCCATTCAAGAATTACAAAACGCGGGATTTGTTGTTGCCGACGAACAAGTGGAACAACCAAGTGGTGATGTGGAAGCGGGTCAAGTTATTAAAACCAATCCGGCCGCCGGCAGTGTTCGAAAAGAAGGCTTTGAAATAACTTTATATGTTTCCACGGGCGATAGTCAAATTGAAATCGAAGATTATGTTGGGAAAAATTATAACGAAATAAAAGGAAAACTTGAAGCTTTAGGATTACAAGTTATTATCGAAAAAGAAGATATTCCTTTAGAAGACACATCTAAATACGAAGAAGGTATTATTTTTAAACAAGATATTGAAGTTGGAACTAAACTTTCTAAAGGTGATATGATAACTTTATATATTCCGGCCTTAGATAATAAATATCCAGATTTTGTCGCCGAAGGTTATACCGAAGAAGCTTTAAATGATTTTGCCAAAGATATGGGGATTACCATCAATCCTACTTATGTGGAAGTAACTGATCCTAATCAAGTTGGCAAAGTAATTTATCAAGCCCGGGCGGCTGGTAGTAAAATTGTCAGTGGCACGACTTTAAATGTTAAAATAGGGAAAGCAGTGACGGTAGCTCCTGAAGAACCTGAAGAAACGCCGGAAACCGATTTAAATGGTTAAGATGGAAGGAATAATTACTAAAATTGTTAGCAATCAATATACGGTACAAGTAGGTACGGAAAAATACTTATGTCAAGCGCGGGGAAAATTTCGCTTTTTGAAAGATTCCCCCGTCGTTGGCGATAAAGTCGTAATTGATGCGGAAAAGAAACTAATAACCGAGATTTTGCCCCGCCTTAATAAATTAGATCGGCCGCCGGTAGCTAATATTTACTATGCTGTTGTGGTCGTTAGTTTAAAAAAACCGGATTTAGATCTTTATTTACTTGATAAAATCTTGGTGGCTATTGCTAAAAAATGTGCTAATGTTATTATTCTATTTACAAAAGTTGATTTATGTAATGCTGAGGAATTAAAAAAAGCTCAAGAATTACAAAAATATTATCACCAATTAAATTATCAAGTATATTTTAATAATGATGAACAAGCCGTTATAAAGATGAAAAAACAATTAAAAGGTCATATTGTGACTTTAACTGGCCAATCGGGAGCCGGGAAAAGTACTTTTCTAAATAGATTACTACCGAATTTAAATTTAGCCACTTCTCCCATAAGCGAGGCCTTAAATCGGGGTGTGCATACGACTCGACACAGTGAAATTTATGATATTGAAGGAATATTATTTGTCGATACGCCTGGTTTCTCGGCTTTAGACTTAAATATGTCAATCGAAGCTTTAAAAGAAGCTTTTCCTGAATTTCAAAATATTAAGTGTAAATATCAAGATTGTAATCATGATAAAGAAGATGATTGTGCCATTAAAAAGGCAGTAGAAGTGGGTAAAATTTTAAAAAGTAGGTATAATAATTATATAATGTTTAAAAAGGAGATTTATGAAAATAGCCGTAAGTTTTATAAATAGTTACTATGATTTAAATAAGACCTTGGAATTAATTGATGCTTCCAATGCCGATTATATTCATGTCGATATTATGGATGGTAGATATGTCCAAGACAATAATTTTGATGTTAATTTATTTCCTATATTAGCCAAATGTCATAAACCATTAGATGTGCATTTGATGGTCAAAGAACCTGAAAAATATTTACCATATTTTCAAGATTTAAACGTTGATTGCATAACAGTTCATCCCAGTGAAGTTAAAGACTTTATGAAATTTAAACTTGATTTAGCTCAAGAGGGAATAAAACTAGGAATTGCCATAAATCCTAGTGAAGACATTGATTATTTTGAACAATTTTTACCGCATGCTAATAAAGCTTTAATTATGAGTGTTTATCCGGGCAAAGGTGGCCAAATATTCATGGAAAGTGTTTTATATAAAATCAAACAATTACAAGGTTATAATTTAGAAATTGGGATTGATGGGGGAATTAATGCCGAAACCATTAAACTAGTCGAAGGCGTTGATTATGTCGTCAGTGGTTCCTTCGTTTGTTGTAGTGATGATTTTAATCGGCAAATAGCTATTTTAAAAAATAATTAAAAAAGACGAGGCAATTTCGACCTCGTCGTTATAATATCAAAGCTAACAATCAGCTTTGATATTTTTATTATATGTAATTATGAAAAAATTATACATAAAAACTGTCCTTAGGCAGCTTTTTTGGTATTTTTATTCATTGTTCTAGCTTCTCTAGCACTTAATATTACTTTTTCTCCATTAATAGTTTTCTTTTGTAAATTTGGTTTTTGTTTCATCTTTGTTGCATTTAAAGCATGGCTTCTTCTATTTCCTGTTAAAGGTTTTTTCGTTGTAATCTTTGTGGCCATAATAATTCCTCCTTTTTTCTAACATTAAAACTATAACATTTTATGCCTGTATTGTCAAATAAATTATGCAAAAATTAAGGATTTAAGATTTATTTTTTCGTTTAATTTTTAGAGATAAGAAAATTAAGATTAAAACTAATAAAATAAAAAGAGCATAGATGAAGGTATTATAAATAATCATAATTAAATTAAAGTGATTTTCGACAAATAAGGTGGTAAATAATGCAATAATAATTAGCCAAAGGGAAGGGTAAAAATTATTGCCTTTACTTAAATTTTTTAAGCGATTCATAACTAAAGACATACTGATAAATAAGTCTCCTAACCAAATAAAGGCTAAAATATTTTCCACATTTTCAAAAAAACGAAAGAATTCGATTTTGCGAAGAATGGCATATTCGGGATAACTAAACATGCGAACTAGGGTATCTCCTAAAACGGAAGTGATATTAACAATCACAAAAATGGTCGTGATAGTGCCAATTAAATAATTGCCGAGAGCTTCTTTAAAAGAAATTTTTTCATCGATAAGTAAAAGAAAAGGGGTAATTGATAAAGTAGCATAAAATAAAGCTCCTAAGATAATTTTGCCAAACGAAGTCGTATAAATAGGTAAAAAGAAACTTAGTTCCGCGGCATCAGTTAAAAGCAAAATTTTGATAATAGTTACAATTAAACAAAGGGGAAAAATTATTTGGGCTACGCGGCCCACGCATTTTAACCCTTTACTTGTAATATAGATAAGTAATAAAACAATCGGTGCACAAATTAAAAAGGATGGAGTATGGGATAAATAATAAGCCGAAACCAGTGTCGATAAAAATAAAATATTAACTAAAAGCATTAAAGTATAAAGGAAAAAGAAAAGCATTTTTAAGAAAATATTGCTAAAAGTTTTCTGTTGGCAAAAATTATTTAAATTGCTCGGCATTTTATTCGAACAATAATTAATAATATAAAGAAATATAATACCTAAAAGAACTCCTAAAAGGGCACTTATCCATGCATCTTTGCCACATAAAGCAAAAATATTAGACATTCCCCCACCTAAAAATAAGGCTCTTGTTAAGAAAAAACTGACTGATCGATTTTGATTTTTAGTTAGCATCTTCCACCTCATAAATGATTCCTTTTTTATTGATATTAAATTGGACATCGCTATTAATTTTTAGACTTTGCCAAAGTTTTTTATTTTTATCGCGGGTATGAATGTAATAATTTTCGCCTAAATGCAAGATATCACTTTTGGTCGATTGTAATTTTTGAATAAACTCCGTAATTTGATTATTTAAAACATAGTAAAAAGTATCTTCAATTTTCCTTAAGGTAGCACTATCCTTTAAATTAAAATTAGGTTGATTTTCTAAGACTTCCGCTTTTACTTTGCCACTTACTTTAATTTCGTGATTATCGACCGTTATTTTAATATCGGAAGCCATAATTGAATTAGCAAAAAGTTTGCCATCGTAATCATAATTAATTAAAAAATTGTTGGTTTCATTATTAATTAAATTAAGTAAAGCCGTATCTTCTTTGGGAAGTTTGGCGACCATTTTATAACCGGAAAAGATAGCAAGGTCTTGTACCTTTATTTTATCTTTATTAATATCAATAATAGATATCGCGGCATCTTGGCCAAAAGATAAAATTTCTTGGGCCATATTAATATACTTTTTTTTAAGAATAAAACTGCCACTGTATTTGTCGGCATCAATAGCATTATTGATACTGCTACTAACGACGGCTAAAGATTCACTAGTTTTGGCGAGTAACTCTTTCGGATTTTCATTAATAATGACATTTAAAGTTTCCCGAATATTTTCGTTTCGCAGTAGATAATCTAAAATATCTTCCATATGGTTTTGGGCCACTTCTTCACTTAAAACTAAAAGGTCGGCATGGGAATAGTAGCCGCGTTTTGGAATAGCATCGCTCGTAAGTTCTAAAGCCACGGGAAAACTTTTATTTTTCTCGGTTATCGTATAAGATTTGGTATTGGCTGCTTCTTTATCGACATTATTACTAATAACCTCATAAGTTATGACATATTCCTCGTCTTGATAATCAATGCCGATACCAATCACAATAGCTCGATCATTTAGTTCATAATAATCGTAACAACCGCCTAAAGTTAAAAGAAAAAACATTAAAATAATTATTTTTTTCATTGGTTTTCTCCTTGTTTAATGATATTTTTACGCGTTAAAGCTTTACTACGCTTCCGGTCTTTCGTAATCGGACTTTTAATAACCGTATTTTGAAAATATTCTTTATCAAAAGGGGCAATCGGTAAAAAGTAAGGTTTCGAAAATGTGTCGATACTACAAATATAAATAAGAAAATAAATAAAGGCTAGGAATAAACCATAAAGGCCAAAGATGGCCGAAGCAAATAGAAAAATATAAGTAAAGAGCCGCATCGCATTACTAATTTCTAAATCTGTGAAGGTTAGGGAAGCAATAAAAGTAATGGCAACTACAATAATGATAATCGGAGAAACTAAGCCAGCTTCAACCGATGCTTGGCCTAAAATGATAGCACCAAGAATAGAAATGGAAGAACCAAAGGAAGAAGGAAAACGGAGATCACTTTCTTTTAAAATATCGCAAACAATTAACATTAAAATGGTTTCGACAATCAAAGGAAAAGGGACACCTTCGCGTTGAATGGCAAAATTAATGAGTAAATCCATGGGAATAGATTCAGGATTATAACAGAGGAGGGCATTAAAAAAAGCCGGCGTAATAATGCCAATGAAAAAGATAATTAAACGTAAAATTTTTAAAAAATTAATATTGTTGCTTTTGGTATAATTGTCGGAAATCGGATTTAAAAAATCAATAAAAAAGGCCGGAATGATTAAAACAAAAGGGGAAGTATCAATAACTAAAACAATTTTGCCACGCAAAAGTTCAATTACGGCATCATCCGGCCGTTCACTATATTTAATTGTTGGGAAAACGGTTTTGTTTTCATTATCGAGTAAAAACGAAATTGAAGAAGAATCGACAATGCCATCAATGTCTATTTGCTCTAATTTTTTTAAGACTTTTTGGACTAATTTTTCTTCGGTAACGTCATCAATATATAAAACCCCGACCGCCGTATTCGTTAAGCGCCCCACGAAACGATTTTCAATTTTTAAATGACTGGATTTAATTCGTCTTTTAATTAAACCAATATTTGTTTGATAATTTTCGGTAAAAGCATCCTTGGGACCATTGATGGCCGTTTGGACTTCATTCGGGGCAATACTTCTTGTTAGTTCGGCTTTGGTTTCAATGGCTAAAATTAAATTATCTAAAATTACACAAGTAAAACCATTAGTTAAATAATATTCAATTTCATCTAATTTTTTAACTGTTTTTTGATTGGGGCCAGCTAAAAAGTTATTTAAATTATTTTTTCTTAAATATTGTTGATTTTCTTTGTTAGTTAAAGGTTTTAAAATATAATCGTTTACTTGAGCACTACTACATAAGGTTTCAATAAAAACAACATAAATAGTTTTAAAAAGATTAAGTTTTATTTCTTTAATATCTAAATCGGGAGTTTGACTAAATTCTTTTTTTATTCGCGTAATTATTTTGTTCATATCCTCACCATTAGTATTATTACCAATATTTGGTAGGTTATGTATTTGCATTTGGTTTTTATTGATGTTATACTTTAAACAAGTTTAGTATTTGGGGTGAAAAATGAAAAAATATTTTGCAAAATTATTTAAAAACAGTAAAGCTGATTTTTATAAGTTAGTAACTAAGACAATAGATAAAGAAGAAAAAATGTTTATTATTACGGCCAATCCGGAAACTTTTAGTTGGGGAAGTAAAGATGAAGTGGTCGATAAAATGCTTTTAGATAATAAAACAACCATTATTCCCGATGGCATAAGTATTGTTCGGGCGGCCAAAATGTTGGACTTTCCTATTAAAGAAAGAATCACGGGTGTTGATTTAGCTATTTTTCTTTTAGAATATGCAAATAAAAAAGGATTAAAGGTAGCATTTTTAGGTGCCACTAGCGAAGTTCAAAAATTATTAAAAGCAAAAATAGCTTTAGATTATCCTCACATAAAGATTGTAGCCAGTGGCGATGGCTATAAAACGGACCGCGATAAATTTATGAACGATTTAAAGAAAAAAGATGTTGATATTGTTTTTGTAGCCTTAGGGATTCCAGTGCAAGAAAAATTAATTTATGAATATTATTCCCAATTTAAAAAAGGCATCTTTGTTGGGGTCGGTGGTTCTTTAGATGTAATAAGTGGCTCTAAAAAAAGAGCACCCAAATTATTTATCAAATTACATGCCGAATGGTTATATCGTTTAATTAAAGAACCGAAAAGAATAGGGCGCTTTTATCAAAATAATATTAAATTTATGTTTAAAATAATGAAAATGAAAAAAAATAAATAAAGTAAATTTAATATAATACTTTATTTATTTTTTTAAAATGTTGGAATGACTACCTGTACTAATTAATAATAAAATCAAATTAGCGTCATTATATTTGTATATTAAAACCCAGTCTGGTTCAATATGACAATCTCTACAATTTTTAAATTTTTTATTGTTGTACAATGCATGATCTTTAAATTTAGAATCTAAAGGCTTTTTTTGTGAAAGAATATCTACTATATATAATAATTTATCTATGTCTTTACCTTGCTTGATGACTTTTTTTAGAGCTTGTTTAAAATTTTTAGAATATTTTATACGATATTTAATCGTCATTTAATAAAGCCTTTTTTAAATCATTTACATTATCGTAGCTCTTATACTCATCTAAATGTTTTTCCATATAAGCAAGTTCTTTTGCTGAATCTTCAAGTTCTTTTTCGGTAAAATATTTAAGTAAATCATCATCTTTAGGTAATGCAACATCAAAAGGAATTCCACCATGCATTATTACTTGTTTAATTGTCATGTTTATTAAGCCACTCATACTAACACCTAATTTTTGTAATATGGCTGTAACTTTTTCTTTATCCTTTGTGTCCATTTGAACACTTATAGTGGTGGTTAATGCCATAAAATTCATCTCACTTTCTTTAAAAAGAATACCATTTATTATATATTTTGTCAATAATAATTACATAATTCTTATATAATTATTATATGTATTTACCTTAAAATTATGCATAAAAAATTCTTATTTTGGGATAAATTTAAGAATTTAAATATAAGTTATTTTAATAAATCTTCAAAAAGTTTATCTACACTGTTATATCCTTTATATTTTCCCGGATGTTTTTTAATTTTTTCCGCTTCTTTTAAAGCACTTAGTAGCTTTTTACTAGGTTTATTTTCATGAATTTCAAAAGGTATTGCTTGTTCTTTAATACTTTGAGTTAAAAATACATTTATAGCAGTATTCATACTAAGTCCAAGTCTTTGGAAAAGATTTTCTGCTTCTTTTTTTAAATTACTATCAATTTTAAGACTTAGATTAGTTGTTTTTGGCATATTTTCCATATATTTCTCACTTTCTTGTTTAAATTATAAAAAGTGCTTGAATTATTGTCAACAGATTTATGACAAAAATAAATAAAAATTCCTAATTTCGACAAATTTAGGAATTTTTATTTGCTAAGATAATCAGGGTGATAAAAGTGACTATATATCTTGATGTCGTTTTTTTCTTAAATTTATGTTATGATTTTTTGCTTTTAATAACTGTGGATATGACTTTAAAAAGAAAGGTTTTATTGCGAAGAATAATTTTGGCTAGTTTAATTGGGGCCTTATCTCTGGTACTTTTGTTTATTCCCTTGAATCAATATCTTTTATTTTTCTTTAAGATTCTCGTAAGTATAATTATGGTTCTAGTGGCATATGGTTATAAAGATATAAAATATACCTTTAATAATTTATTTTATCTTTATATGTGTAGTGTCATTCTAGGAGGTTTTTTATATCTACTTAATAATGAATTTAGTTTACATCAATATGGTTTGGTTTTTGTTAATGATGGTTTAAGTATTAATTATTTAGTTTTATTAATTTTAGCGCCTTTAATATTGGGAGCCTATATTTATCAAAATAAAAAAATTAAGAAAATTTATAATTATATTTATGAAGTTAAAATTGTATTAAAAGATCAAAAAGAAGTAAAATGTCAGGGTTTTTTAGACTCGGGAAATAAATTAAAAGATCCGATCACGAATAAATATATTATTTTGGTCGAACAAGAAAAGCTAAAAGAAATAAAGGCTAATCCGATTTATGTGCCGTATAAAGCTTTAAATAAAGAAGGATTACTCGAATGTTTTAAAATTAATTATTTAGAAATTGAGAATCAAAAATTTACGAATTATTTAGTGGGTATCTCGACTACCAAATTTAATATTGATGGAGTGAGTTGCTTACTTAATAATAAATTATTGGAGGATCTATGTTAAAAAAATTACTTTTATACTTAAAAGGGAAGTATGCGGAAGTTTTCTTTGTCGGGGCGACGGATAAATTGCCACCACCTTTATCGAAAGAAAAGGAACTAGCTTATTTAATTAAAGCCCAACAAGGCGATATCGAAGCCCGAAATATTTTAATTGAACATAATTTAAGATTGGTTGTATTCTTAGCTAAAAAGTATGAAAATACAACTTATGATATCGAAGACTTAGTTTCCATTGGTTCGATTGGTTTAATTAAAGGCATAAATACTTATAAAATAGATAAAAATATTAAACTTGCCACTTATGCTTCTCGTTGTATCAGTAATGAAATCTTAATGTTTTTAAGAAAAAATAAACGTAGAAAAACGGAAGTTTCTTTAGAAGAAACTTTAAATTATGATGCCGATGGCAACGAACTTCATTTAGAAGATATTTTAGGAACGGATACAGAACTTGTTCCCAATATGTATGAAGAAGTGGTCGATAAAGAATATTTAGCCAAAGAAATATCTTCGTTAAATAAACGAGATAAACAAATAATGATGTTACGATATGGCTTAAATAATGGTAAAGAGTATACGCAGAAAGAAGTAGCCGAAATGTTAGGCATTTCGCAAAGTTATATTTCGCGGATTGAAAAGAAAGTAATCAAAAAATTAAAACAATTAATGCAATAGTTATCGTAATAAATTGGCAAAATATTGAAAAAATTACGCCATGGCGTAATTTTTTTATTTTATTTGGTACAAATCATAAAACAAAAACGGTACAAATCATAAAGTAAAAATGGTACAAAATATAAAATGATTATTTACATTATTATAAAATTACGTTATAATTAAATTGGAGGAAAATTAAGTATGAAAGAATATATGCCAAGAATTATTGATAAAATTTTAAAAAATAAATTAGAATATATGGGAGCTGTGGTAATCGAAGGACCTAAATGGTGTGGCAAGTCTACTACTGCTAAAAATATTGCTAAAAGTTTAATAGAACTACAAGATCCTGATAATAAAATTCAGTATGATAATATTAATGCTACAAAGCCTTCTTTATTTTTAGAAGGAGAAAAACCTCGGTTATTAGATGAATGGCAAATGTATCCTGTTATTTGGGATTCGATTAGAACCGATGTAGATAGAACAGGATTAAAAGGCCAATATATTCTTACAGGATCAACTAATATGTTAAATATTAATCATAAAACGATGCACAGTGGCACAGGAAGAATTGCTAAACTTACGATGCGACCAATGTCACTATATGAATCTGGTGATTCTAATGGAAAAGTTTCCTTAGAAGATATCATTAATGGTAAAGATATATCTGGCGTATCGAATTTAGAATTAGAGGATATTATAAATGTTATAATTCGCGGTGGTTGGCCAGAATCTATTAATATTCCCGGGGATAATAAATATAAAATTGTTCGCGACTACGTATATAGCTTATATAATGAAGAGGTAAGAAAAATTGATGGCGTTGAAAGAGATAAAATAAAAATGGAAGCTTTACTTAAAAGTCTTAGTCGAAACATTTCAACTTCCGTTAGTAAATCAACTATAGCTAGTGATGTTGCCAATGTCTTTTCTAAAGAAGTATCTATGCCCACGGTAAATGATTATTTAATTACCTTAGAAAAACTATTTGTTTTAGAATATGTTCCAGCAACTAATTTAAATTTGCGATCTTCTATTCAATTAAGAACTAGTCCCAAACTAGAATTAGTTGATCCTTCAATTGCTATTGCGGCTTTAGGCTTAAATAGAAATGATTTAATAAATGATTTAAATTTCATGGGCTTTATTTTTGAAAATTTATGTTATCGTGATTTAAAAATATACGCAGAGGCAATAGATGCTAATTTATTTTATTATCGTGATAATAAAGATTTTGAAGTTGATTTTATCCTTAAAACGGCTAATGATAAATGGGGGGCTATTGAAGTTAAATTAGGAGCTAAGCAAATTGATGAAGCTGCCGAAACTCTTAAAAAATTTAAAACTAAAGTAGATTTAAAGAAAAGTGGAGAACCAGCATTTTTAATGGTTTTAACCGGTTCTAGTTTATCCTATGTAAGAGAAGATGGGGTTTATGTTGTATCAATTGGCAATTTAAAAAATTAAGATAATCAATCGTAATAAATTGCCAAAATATTGAAAAAATTACGCTGTGGCGTAATTTTTTGCGGTTTATTAATCTTTTTTTGCTTTATTTTGTTCTGAATTTTTTCTACGATATTTAACAATAATTAGGGAAGATGCTAATAAAATAATAGCAATGCACCCTAAAATATAATATCCATTATAATTTTTAGGAGGATAAAAACTATTCATTAATTCATCAACTACTGGTGTTCTTTGCGTTAAAAATTCTTTTATTTGATTTAAATCGTGGCCAGGAATTGTTCCCCAACGATCTTGTTCTTTGGTAAATACTTCTTGAGGAATTTGATTTTCAAAATTATTAAATTCTTGCATAACATAATCAACATTTAGAAATTCTTTCTTTCATCTTTTTGGCTAGCCATATTGGATAAGTTACCATTTAAATATAGCTTTGGCAATTCATTGGCTTTAACCATTGGAATACTTAAAACTAAAATTATAAAATAACAAATTTATTCATCATTACATCTTATTCTTTGTTCAATTATATAATTGAGTGATAAAAGTCAAAATTTTAAATTGTTAAAAACTTAATATCTAAAAAATTTGATAAAAAAACTTGAAAATATATATATATATATATATAATTAGGGGGATAGGGGGAAAATCAATTTTTTAAAAATATGTAGGAGAAATTATGAAAACGTTATCAGTTTATCGAACAGAAAATAAGTATATTATAAATTCTATTCAAATGCAAAATATAAAAGCTAAATTGGATAAAATCTTAAAAAGAGATTTTCATTCCCAAAATGGTAGTTATATGGTTAGAAGTTTATATTTTGATTCAATTAATAATATTGATTTTCAAACTAAATTAGCCGGCACGGAAATACGAAAAAAAATTAGAATAAGAACATATGATACGCATGCTAATAAATGCAAATTAGAAATGAAAGCTAAAAATGGTGATAATCAACATAAAATTAGCTTATGGATTACGAAAGACGATACTTACCAATTAATAAATCGAAAATTTGATGTTTTAAAAAAATATTTTAATACAAATGAAGCAGCAATAGATATTTACTTAACAATGAGATTAGGTTGCTACATACCGGTTGTAATGGTGGAATATGAACGGATTGCGTATACTTATCCTATTAATAATGCGAGAATTACATTTGATTTTAATATAAAAAGTTCTGAAAGTAATTTTGATTTATTTGATTCTAATATTTTATACAATAATATAATGTTAGAAAATATAGTTTTGGAAGTTAAATATAATGGTAAAAGTATTAGTTTTATAAATAACATTTTAAATAAGTTTAAAATTGTAAAAACATCAATAAGTAAATATTGTTTAAGTCGATATATATTTTATGATTTTAATTTTTAGGAGGTAAAAAATGACAAAAGAAAAAATATTTAATTACTTTTTAACAAATAATGCTAATTTAGGAGTAAAAATGATTGTTTTTACCATGTTAGCAGCATTAGTAATTGCTAGTATAATTTATGTAACTTATTATAATACTCATAAAGGTGTTGCTTATAATAAAGGGTTTAATGCTTCATTAATAATTGTTTTATTAATTTCGGTTGTAATAATGCTAATGATAAGTAGCAATATTGTTATTTCTTTAGGGATGGTCGGAGCATTATCAATAGTTCGTTTTCGGACGGCAGTAAAGGATAGTAGAGATACAATTTTTATATTTTGGTCGATAACTGAAGGTTTATGTGTTGGTTCTTTGAATTTTAAATTAGCTTTTATAACGACGTTATTTATTTCCATAATTTTATTAATTCTTACTAATTTGCCAAAATTAAATTGTAAATATTTACTTGTAATTACGGGAAATAATATTGATAATTTGGCAATCGAAAAAATCTTAAATACGTATTCAACACATAATAAGATAAGATCAAATAATAAGAATGAAGAAAGTCAAGAAATAATATATGAAATAAGAACTAAAAAAGAATTAGATGCTAATATAGTAAACGAATTAGTAAAAACAAAAGGAATTGAAACTGTAAATTATGTTATTGAATCTAGCGAAACAGTTGGTTAATTATGAAAACTAAATTTTTAAAATGGCAATTAGTTATTACAATTGGTATTTTTCTTATAGTAATATTTTCTTTTTATTATTTTGAAAATAAAAATTTAAAAGCATACCCGGATGATGTTTTATCGTTTAATATTAATAGTGGTTTTTATGATAAAGAAATTGATATCGAAATTAAAAAATCATTTTCTTTGCCATTTGGAACCAAATTATATTACACCTTAGATGGGAATGATCCCTCAAATGAAAGCAATTTATATACAGGTAAAATTTCTTTATCCCTTGATGAAAAAAATTTAAAAGTTTATCCTTTAAAAGTTGTTGCATATTATAAAGGCAATTATAGTGAAATTTATAATGAAACTTACATATTGGATAAAGAAATAAAAGAAAATGATATAACACTTATAAGTATTACCTCGGATGAAAAAAATTTATATGATTATGATAAAGGTATTTTAGTTAAAGGAGCAAATGATAACTATTATCAACGAAGTGATGATTGGCTAAGGGATGCCCATATTGCCATTTTTAGTGAAAAAGGCGAAAATTTATTATCCCAAAATATATTGTTGGGAGTATCAGGGGGAAGTAATTCTTCTGAAAATCCCAAATCATTTAAAATAAAGGCCATAAATGAGGAAAAATTAAATTTAAATTTTTATGATGAAGATTATAAAGCGTCTTTTTCCTTAATAAATAATTATAATAGTTTAAGATTAAGATCAGGATCTCAAGATTTAAAAACTGGAAATATCCGTTCAGGAATAATTAGCCAACTTGCTAGTGATAGTAATTTTGACGGTGCTTCAATTTCTAAAAGAGCAGTAGTATTTCTTAACGGTGAGTTTTATGGTATTCACGATATAGAACAAAATTATTCAAATTCTTTTTTAGCTAAAAAATATTCTTTACCAAATTCTGATTTAATTGAAAAATATAAGGGTAAGGATATTACAACGACAGTTGACGCTAAAATAATTCAATATTTTTATCAAGATTTAAATATGGAACAAAATCGACAAGAATTAGAAAAATATGTGGATATGGATAGTTATTTATTTTATTATGCTATTGAAATTTTAGCTAATAATATTGATTGGCCAAATAATAATTTTGAAATATGGCGTTACACCGGTGAGTACAATCCAAATAATAAATATACGGACGGAAGATATAGATTTTTAATTTATGATGTTGATGCCATTTTTTCTGGAGATATCCATATTGGCGATTTAGGGGATGATTATCGTGATGTATTAATGTTAATTATGAATAATATGTACAATCAACAAAATACATCATTTGTTCAAGTAATGAAATCAACTTATTATCGAAATAAATTTGTTAGAATTGTAGAAGATTTATTAAATACATCTTTTTCTAGAGAAAATATGCTAAAAATTGCTGATGAAGAAGCTAATAAAATTAATAAAGCAGTTTCAACTTATTACACGAAAGAAGAAAAAAATAATTTTTTATATCATGTTGAGTATATAAAAGAAAATATGGAAAATCGGAAAAAAGAAATTGAAAATGACTTTAATCAATTATTTGCTTTAAAAGAAAAACATAAAATAAATATTGCTTCTACCACTGGGATGAAAATTTATTGGAATAATGTGGAATTATTGCAAAATGAACAATATGAAAATGAATATTATACCGATATTAAATTGGATTTTCATTACGAAGAATACCCAGGGTATAAATTTCAATATTGGCTTGTAAATGGTAAAAAAATATATGATAAAGATTTAATTATTGACAACAATTATAAAAATAAAAATGTGGAAATTAAAATTGTAACGGAATATGTACCAGATATAAATCATTTAATAATTAGTGAAATTTATTCTAATGGAAGCTATGATTGGATAAAAATTACTAATACGGGAAAAAATGAGATTAATTTAAAAAATTATTTTCTTTCGGATAATATAAATAAATTAGATAAATATCGGTTACCAGATGTAATTTTAAAAAGTAATCAAAGTATAATTATAAATGGTAGCAAAAATTATTATGCGTTAGGAGATTATATTTCAAATTTTAATTTAAAAGAATATGAATATCTTTATTTGACTTATAATGATCAAATATGCGATAGTTTACAAGTGCCAAGAACATCAAGTATCGAAACATATGGTCGAGTTGATAATAGTAATACTTTTAAATTTTTCATAAATTATAATAATTTACGAAAAAATAATACGTAATTAAACAAAATAATTCGCTAAATTTGCATTTTTGGCATATATATGCTATAATTAAGACACATCAGGGGAAATTACTAATTTAGAAGGGGGAAATTATGGAAAATATTATTAAAGGAAAAAATGTAATTGTTCATCCTACGGCAATTATTTATCCTAATGTCATTTTACATGATAACGTTTTTATAGGGCCATACTGTATTATTGGCGAACCAACTTCGGATTACTATAAAGATCCTGATAATCATGTATTTAAAACGACGGAAATTGGGGAAAATTCAATTATTAGATCAAATAGTATAATTTATGAAGATGTGCATATTGGTAATAATTTTCAAATGGGACATCATGCAACGATAAGAGAACAAACTGTTATTGGTGATAATTGTTCGCTTGGTACTTTAGGTGATATTCAAGGTAAAGCTAAAATTGGTAATTTTGTAAGAATGCATTCCAATAGTCATGTTGGTCAATTTACAACTATTAAAGATTATGTATGGATATTTCCATATTCTATCACGATTAATGATAAGTATCCACCAATGGATAAGTTAGTTGGTTGTACGATTGAAGAATATGCGCTTATAACAACCGGTTCAATAATTATGCCGGGGGTAAAAGTTGGTAAAAATGCCCTGGTAGCGCCTGGTTGTGTAGTGACCAAAGATGTTAAAGATGAAATGGTAGTAATGGGCGTACCAGCCAAAGAAAAATGTTCGATAAGAGATATTCGGGATGAAGAAGGAAATCCAGTTTATCCTTGGAAAGATTATTTAAAAGAAGATCGCGGATATCCTTGGCAAAGAAAAAGAACTAAATAAAGTGAGGAACAGTATTTGTTCCTTTTTGTTTGTTAAAAATTGAGAAATTTGTTATACTAGTAATGCTAAAAATAATTTGTTATAATTAAAGTAGTTGAGGTGAATTAATTTGAAAACATTTATGAATAATATAATGTATAGTTTGCAAAAATATAAATTTTTGATGTCGCAATTAGTTAGTCGAGATTTTAAAGTTAAGTATAAAAGAAGCGTTTTAGGGATTGTTTGGAGTTTACTGTATCCGGTTTTAACTATGGCTGTTATGGCTTTAGTATTTACCAATATGTTTAAAATGAGTATGCCTGGCGTTAATTATTTGGTATATTTAATGAGTGGTTTGGTTCTATTTAACTATTTTAGTGAAGCATCAAATCTTGCTATGAGTAGTGTGGTAGGCAATTTTAGCTTACTTAATAAAGTTTATATTCCTAAATATATTTTTCCACTTTCTAAATGTCTATTTGTAGGAATTAACTTTTTGCTTACTTTAATTCCTTTATATGCAATTATTCTTTTAACGGGAACTGGATTAAACTGGTATCATTTATTACTTCCATTTGCCTTTATTTGTTTATTTTTATTTACTTTAGGAATGGGTTTTATTTTATCGACGATTTCCGTATTTTTAAGAGATATGTTTTATATATATGGCGTTGTTTTAACTTTATGGACATATATGACACCAATTATGTATGATTTTGCCATGATTCCTACCCAACTTCAATTTATTTTTAAATTAAATCCATTATTTTGGATTCTATATTTTGTTCGGGATATTATTATTTATCATCAAGTTCCGGGAATTAATGTTTGGATATATTGTTTATTATTTGCTTTTGGCTTCCTTTTTATTGGAATGTTTGTATTTAAGAAAAATCAAGATAAATTTATTTATTATGTATAGGTGATAAAATGAAAAAGACGAAAAAAGATGTAATGATTAAAGTTGATAATGTTTCTATGCGATTCAATTTAGGAATTGATAAAGGATTTTCTTTAAAGCAAGGCTTTGTTAATATGTTAGATCCTAAAAAAAGAAAAGCCCAAAAAGAAGCTAAAGATAAAAATGAATTTTGGGCTTTAAAAGATGTAAGCTTCGAAGTAAATCGCGGTGAAGTCATTGGTTTTATCGGTTCCAATGGGGCAGGAAAATCAACCCTTTTAAAAGTAGTTGCGGGCGTTATGAAACCTACCAAAGGGAAAGTGGAAGCGTATGGTAATATTTGCCCTATGATTGAACTGGGGGCCGGTTTTGATTCACAACTTACGGCTCGGGAAAATATTTATTTAAATGGAGCAGTTTTAGGTTATCCTAAAGAATTAATTGAGGCTAAATTTCAAGAAATTGTTGATTTTTCCGAATTACATGACTTTTTAGATGTCCCTGTCCAAAACTTTTCTTCTGGGATGGTGGCAAGATTAGCTTTTAGTATTGCTACCATTGTCGAACCCGAAATTTTAATTGTTGATGAAATTTTAGCAGTAGGTGACATGGCTTTTCAAAAAAAGAGTTTAAATAAAATGATGAGTATGATAAAAGGCGGAACAACAGTCCTATACGTTTCTCATTCAATTGATCAAGTAAAAAGCTTATGCGATAAAGCCGTATGGTTAGAACATGGGGTTGTTCAAGATGCTGGTGATTGCGAAAAAATTTGTAAAAAATATGAGGATTTTGTTAATAATAGATAGGTTGTGAAGAATTGAAAAAAATAATTTTCTTTAGCAAAAATATGCAAATTGGCGGAATGGAAAAAGCCTTATTAAATTTACTTAATGCTTTAGTAAATTATTTTGATGTTACCTTAGTTTTGGAAGAAAATAAAGGCGAATTATTACCATATTTAAATAAAAAAATTCATGTTCAAGAGTATAGACTATCATATTCTAAATTTTTGTTATGGAAAAAAGGTTATAACTATCTTAAAAGAAAAATTTGGACCTTAAAAAATAAAAACAAATATGATTTTGCGTGTAATTATGCTACGTATTCTATTATTGGTTCGTATCAAGCTTTACAAGCATCACGAAATAATATGTTATACGTTCATAGTGATTACTATAATGTTTATAATAAAGATAAAACATTAATTAAAAATTTTTTTAATAGTGTTAAAATGGAAGAGTTTAAAACTGTTGCTTTTGTTTCCAATGAAGCTCGGGATAATATATTAAAAATATATCCGCATAAAAAAAATAATTTTGTAGTGATTAATAATTTATTTGATTATAAAACTTTAAAGAAAACTAATAAAATAGTAAAAAATAAAAAGAAGACCTTTTTATTTTTGGGAAGATTTGAAGAAGAATCGAAAAAAATTTACCGATTGCTTGATGCTTTAAAAATTTGCTTACGGGCAAATTGTGATTATGAATTATGGCTAGTCGGTAGTGGCAAAGATAAAAAAAATTATCAAGATTATGTGATAGAAAATAAGTTAGAGGCTAATGTTAAATTTTTTGATGCAACTATAAATATTTCTCCTTTTTTAGAAAAATGTGATATACTGGTACTTGGTTCGGAATACGAAGGATTTCCGGTTGTCTATCTTGAGGCATTATACTTTAATAAAAAAATTCTTACAACTGTAAAGGTAAGTGATGATTACTTAGATATAAGTAATTATGCTTTGGTTGTTGCCAAAAATGCTAAAGCTATTGCCAAAGGTATGCAAAGTATAAAGAAAAATAATTGCAATTATGCGATAGATTTTGCTAAATACAACAAAAGTATTTTAGAAAAACTAAAAACAATTATTTATAATTAAAGTGGTGAGCGTTATGAAAAATGAATTATTTACAATTATTCTATTATATTACAAACAACCCAAACTGATTTATGAAGCTTTGGATTCCGTGTTAAAGCAAGACTATAAAAATATTGAGTTAATTATTACAGATGACGGATCAGCATTAAATACTACTAAAATAAAAAAATATATTGATAAAAATAACAGTGGTAATATAACAAATTTACGATTTGTAATAAACGAAAAAAATATTGGTACAGTTAAAACATCTAATAAAGCTTTAAGAATTGCTAAAGGTAGTTATATTTTAATTTTTGCGGCCGATGATGCTCTTTATAGTAAAACTGTTATTTCTAATTTTGTTTCTAATTTTAAAAATAACTCTAACGATTTTATCCTTACTGCTCAAGCTATAATGTATAATCAAACATTAACGAAATCTTATGGCAAATATGTTAACGTTAAAAAAGCTTATCATAATAATTATTTAAGCGCAAAAAATCAATACCTGGCGATGTGTGATAATTGTATTTATGGAGCCGGGGCTACCGCATATCGTAAAGAAGTTTTTGAAAATCTTAATTATTTCAATGAAGATTACTTTTTAGTGGAGGATTGGAGCTTTTGGTTAAGAGCAACGAGATGTGGATATAAGATTAAGTTTATTAATTTTATTGCGTTAAAGCATCGTGATGGGGGTGTAAGTAAAAGTGAAAATCAGCACCGAAAAAAATCAATGACGGTTTGTCGTTACTATTATGATTTGGCTTTAATAAATGTAAATGAAATTTTACCGTATTTAAATCATTTTCATATAATAAGAAATATAAATGTATTAAAAAAATATAATAGCATTATATATTTTTTAAATTGTAATGTGAAAGATATGGTAACGTCTAAAATTTATTCTCGCAAATTATATTATCAAATTCCCGAATATTTTATATATAAAGTGTTAATAAAAATAAAAGCTTTAGTTTTAAAAATACTAAGAAAAATAAAAAGATTATTAATTATTTCACTAAAACTTATAAAAAAAATAATAAAAGGAATATTAAAAAATAGTATTTGGTTATTATTAAATTTTATAGTTCTAGCTATTAAAGATAATTATTTAAAAATATTTATTATTATTTTAAATTTTTATTTAAGTTTATTGATTAAATATTATTTGCTAGCAATTGTATTTAATAAAAAAGTAGAGGTATTATATGAAAAATGAATTATTTACCATTATTATTACTAATTATAATCAAGAAAAATATATTTTTGATGCCATAAATTCTGTATTAGAACAAACTTATTCAAATATTGAGTTAATAATTACGGATGATTGTTCTAAAAAATTTGACCAAGCTAAAATCACTAGATATATTGAAGAAAATTCTAATATTAATTTTGAATTTGTGGTTAATGAAGAAAACTTAGGGACAGTAAAAACTTTAAATAAAGCATTAAAAAGAGTTAAAGGAGAATTTTTTTTATTTTTTGCTGCGGATGATGAATTACAAAATAAAAATGTTGTTAATAACTTCATTAAGGCATTTAAAAAGAATAAGAATGACATAATTTCATCGATTTGTCTTTTATGTGATAATAAAATGGAACAAATAATTGATAAATTTCCACATAAAAAAAATATTGAAAAATTTAATCAAAAATCGGCTTTGAAACAAAATAGAATGCTAAAATTAGGCCCAATCTTTGCTCCTGGAGCTACGGCATATAGATCGAATATTATGAAAAAAATTAATTATTTAGACGAAAATTATTTTTTAATAGAAGACTGGCCGACATTTTTAAAATTGACTAGATTAAAAAATAAAATTTATATTGCTAATTTTATTAGCATGAAACATCGGGGTGGCGGTGTAAGCGAAGAAATGAAATTGGCTAAAGAAACGATTATAAAGATTTTAAAAGATACTGATCGAACATATCGTAAAGAAGTATTTATTTCTTTCAAAAAATTAAGTTTAGAAGAAAAATTACAAATTTTAGATCGCTATCAAAGATTTAGTTACGCATATGGTTTTAAATATTGGCCAATTTATTTTAAATATTATTCATTAATTTTTACTAATTTAGATGTATTATTACATAAATTATCTTATAGTAAAACAGTAGTTTTTAAAATATTTTTACCCATTGTTTCATGTATGTTAGCCGGAATTTTATTCTTATTATTAAATAATGTTTATATCTTGATATTTGGAAGCGTTTTAATTTATTTATTTTTAAGAGTTATAATTAGTCAAATTTTTTATAGGAGGATAAGAAATGAAAAAAAATAATCAAAAAATAATACCAATTATGTTTTGCTTTGATAAAAACTATGTTATTCCTGCATCGGTTGCTTTTTATTCTTTATTAGAGCATGCCGATAAGACTTATTATTATAAATTTTATGTATTAAATAGTGATATATCAAAAGAACAACAAAAAAAATTAAAAGAAACTTTAAAAGAATTTGAAAAAAATTATGACATTACGTATATTGATATGAAAAATAAATTTGAAGATGTTTGGGAAAATCTTAAATCTAAAGTTCATTTTTCTAAAGAAGTATTGTATAAGTTGTTGATGTCTAGTATTTTTCCACAATATGATAAAATGATAGTTACTGATGTTGACGTAGTTTTTTTAGATGATATTTCGAAAAGTTATTTTGCTTTTGAACCTAATGAAGACTATTATGTAGCTGGAGTAAAATCAATTGGCGTTTTGAAGCAATTTAACACTGTTTATGACGGAAAATTTTCGCCGGAAATGGTTAAAAAGTTAAGTAATGTTTGTGGCGGTTACTTGGTTTTTAATTTAAAGAAAATAAGAGAAGATAACATGGAAGAAAAATTTGTTAAATTTTTAAAAGAAAACGTTGATAATCTTATTTATTTGGAACAAGACGTTATAAATGCTTGTTGTTATGGCAAAATAAAATATTTACCGCTTAGCTATGTTACTTGCACTTACATGTGGACTTTATATGGCTCTAAAGAAGAAATGGAAAGAGATGAAACATATTCATATAAAGAATTAACATATGCGATGAATCACCCAATTCAACTTCATTATGCTTCGACGGAAAAGCCTTGGAAATATGTGGATTGTGTAAAATCAGAAGTATGGTTTAGTTATATTGTTAAAACGGCATTTTTGCGCGACTTTCTTGAACAATTGCCGCATATGATAGTACTTCCAACAAAAGATGCTAATTCTAGCAATGGTGAAAATAATAATTCGAACGTAGTAAAACCTTCAAAAATAAAACGGATTTTAAAATATATAAAAAATAATCCATTCTTTTTCTTAAAAAAGGAATTTTATCAAAAACTTATTAACAAAATAAAATGGAAACTAAGAAGAAAATAATATACTTTTTAGTTTTTTTTTGTTATACTTTTATTAGATAGTGGAGGTTATAATGCTTAAGAATTGCAAATTAGTAGAATTTCATAATTTTAAAGACGATCGCGGAAATTTGGTAGCTATTGAAAATCCCAAAAACTTAGATTTTCCTATTAATAGAATCTATTATATATATGGTGTAGACAGTGATGCAGAAAGAGGATTTCATTCTCACAAAATATTACATCAAGTTTTAATAGTTGTATCGGGAAGTGTTAAAATTAGAATTAGTACTAATAACGAAGAAGAAACTGTACTTTTGGATGACCCATCTAAAGGATTATATATTGGGCCAATGATCTGGCGAGAAATGTATGATTTTTCCAAAGATGCAGTGCTTTTAGTTTTAGCTAGCGAAAAATATGACGAAAGTGACTATATTCGCGATAAGGATGAATATTTAAAATTAGCCAGTGAATATTTTTCTAATAATGATAAAGATATAGTAATGCATAGTAAAAATTTTAAAATGAAATACGTAACATTAGGCGATGCAGATTTTATTTTGAAACTTCGAACTAATGAAACACTTGGTCAGTATATATCACCAACTGATAATTCATTATATAAACAAATTAGTTGGTTAAATGAGTATAAAAAAAGAGAGCGTGAAAAAAAAGAATTTTATTTTAAAACTTATAACGATAATGAAGATATTGGCTTTTTTAGATTATATAATATAGATTATAATAAAAAAGAATTAACATTTGGTAGCTTTATCTTTAAAGAAAACAAACCTAAATATGCAGCAATTGAATCTATAATCGTAGCCATGGAAATTGCTTTTAAAAAATTGCAAGTGCAAAAAGTATATTTAGATGTAAGAGTTAAAAATATTAAAGCTAAAAATTTTTATAATCGTTTTGGTTTTCAAAAAATAAACGAAGATGATTTAAATGAATATTATGAACTAACTAAAGATGAATATGACAAATTATATGAAGAAAAATATAAAGAATTTTTATAGGAGGAAGGAAAAATGAAAATACCATTTGCGACAGTTGTGCCAATGCACAAAGAAATCGAAGAAGAATTAAAGGGGGCAATTAATAAGGTTATCGATGATGGCCTATTTATTGGTGGTGATCCAGTAAAGAAATTTGAAGAAGATTTTGCTCAATATTTAGGAGTAAACTATTGTGTCGGTGTAGGGAATGGACTTGAAGGTATTCTTTTAGCTCTTGAAGCTATGGGAGTTCAAGCTGGTGATGAAGTAATTGTGCCATCACATACATTTATTGCTACTACACTTCCTATTTCGAGATTAGGGGCTAAAATCGTTTTTGTGGAACCTGATGAATTTTATACGATTGATGTTAATAAAATAGAAGAAAAAATCACGGACAAAACGAAAGCCATAATTGTAGTTCATTTATATGGTCAATGTGCTAATATGGAACCAATAATGGAAATAGCGCATCGGCATAATATAAAAGTATTAGAAGATGCGGCTCAAGCTCATGGGGCAACTTATAAAGGCAGAAAAGCAGGTTCTTTAGGAGATGTCGCCGAATTTAGTTTTTATCCGGGCAAAAATTTAGGTTGCTTAGGTGATGGTGGTTGTGTTGTTACCAATGATCAAGAAATTGCCGATAAAGTAAGAGCTTTGGGAAATTATGGTTCTTTTATCAAATATAAACATATTTATAAAGGCTATAATTCCAGATTAGATACCATGCAAGCGGCGGCTTTGGATGTAAAATTAAAATATCTAGATAAATGGAATAAAAGAAGACAAGAAGTGGCGACAAGATATATAAATGAAATTAAAAATCCTAAGGTTATTTTACCAAAAGTAAGAGAAGACAATACGCATGTATGGCATGTTTTTGTTGTAAGAGTAGAAAATAGAGAAGAATTTATGAAATATTTAGAAGATAAAGGTATTCAAACATTGATTCATTATCCAACGGCTATTCATAAACAAGAAGCATATAAGGAATTAAATAATGAAGTTTATCCTTTAGCTGAAAAATATGCCAAAGAAGTTGTTAGCTTGCCAATGTATTATGGCTTAACAGAAGAAGAGGTAAGTTACGTTATTGATGCCATTAATAATTATTAGGAGGTTTTAAGGTTTATGAAAGGAATTATTCTTGCCGGTGGTAAAGGAACAAGACTTTATCCGATGACGAAAGTTGTTTCCAAGCAACTTTTACCGCTTTATGATAAACCCATGATTTATTATCCCTTATCAATTTTAATGCTTGCGAGCATTCGGGATATTTTAATTATTTCCACTCCAAAAGATTTACCCCTTTATATCGAACTTTTAGGTGATGGTTCTAATTATGGGATAAATTTAAGTTATAAAGTTCAAGAAGAACCAAAGGGTTTAGCGGAAGCATTTATTTTAGGAGAAGAATTCATTGGCAAAGATTCCGTTTGTTTAATTTTAGGTGATAATGTTTTCTATGGGCAAGGAATGACTAAACTTCTTCGCGAAGCCGAAAATAATAATACGGGAGCAACTATTTTTGGTTTTCCAGTTAAAAATCCTGAAGAATTTGGTGTAGTTAATTTTGATGAAAATAGAAACGTTACAAGTATTGAAGAAAAACCGAAAAATCCTAAATCTAATTATGCCGTGCCTGGTTTATATTTTTATGATAATAATGTAGTTGAAATTGCCAAAAATATTAAACCATCGGCGCGTGGAGAATTAGAAATTACTAGTGTAAATAATGAATATTTAAAACAAGGTAAATTAAAAGTTGAACTCATGAATAGAGGTATTGCATGGCTAGATACAGGAACAACTCATAATATGTTGAAAGCTGCCAGTTTTATTCAAGAAATTCAAGATATGCAAGGATTATATATTGCATCTTTAGAAGAAATTGCTTGGCGGCGAGGTTTTATTGATGATGCTAAATTAAAGGAATTAGGTAACGATTTAATCCAAACGGATTATGGTAAATATTTATTATCTTTATTAGAAAGGAAAGATTGAAAATGAAATTTTTAGTTACTGGTGGGGCTGGGTTTATTGGTTCAAATTATTTACATTATGTTGTAAATAAATATCCGGAAGATTATTTTGTTTGTTTAGATGCTTTAACTTATGCCGGAAATTACAATAATATTAAAAGTTTAGAAGGAAAAGAAAATTATAAATTTGTTAAAGGTGATATTCGCGATAACAAATTTATTGATCAACTTTTTAATGACGAAAAATTTGATATTGTAATTAATTTTGCGGCCGAATCGCATGTGGATAATTCAATCAAGAATCCTAATCTTTTTGCGGATACCAATGTGTTAGGAACAATGACTTTGCTTAATGCATCTAAAAAATATAATGTTAAAAGATATCATCAAGTATCAACTGACGAAGTATATGGTGACCTGCCTTTAGATCGCCCGGATTTAAAATTTAAAGAAACCACCCCAATTCATACATCAAGCCCTTATTCGGCATCAAAAGCCGGAGCTGATTTACAAGTTTTAGCGTATGCTCGAACTTTTGGCATACCTGTTACTATTTCAAGATGCTCCAATAACTATGGCCCTTATCAATTTCCAGAAAAATTAATTCCAGTTGTTATATCCAAAGCTTTAAATAATGAAGCTATTCCGGTTTACGGTAAAGGCGAAAATGTTCGGGATTGGATTCATGTTCATGATCACAATGTGGGCGTTGATTTAATTGTCCGAAATGGTCGAGTAGGTGAAATATATAACTTAGGAGGCCATTCAGAAAAATCAAATTTAGATGTTGTTAAAACAATTTTAAAACATTTAGAAAAAGATGAATCTTTAATTAGTTTTGTAACAGATCGACCTGGTCATGATTTAAGATATGCGATTGATTCCACGAAAGTTGAAGAAGAACTAGGTTGGACGCGTACTTATAATTTTGATGAAGGTATCAAAGAAACCATTGATTGGTATGTTAATAATCAAGAATGGATTGAAGAAATAAAAACAGGAAAATATAAGGAAGCATATAAAGGATAAAATTGGTTAAAACTATAAATAATATGAATTAAAATTCATATTATTTTTTTTGTATTTTAGAAAAATAAAAATTTTTAAAATACAAAATTTTGAATTAGTCTTGCAAAAATATATATATATATATATAATAAAAGGGAGAAAAAGAGGTACAATATGGAAAATTTATCAATTATTATTCCATGTTATAATGAAGAAAAAAATATAGAACTATTTTTTGAAAAATGTTTAGAAACTTTTAAAAAAGAAAAAATAGAATATATTTTTATAAATGATGGTAGTAAAGATCAAACATTAAATAAAATTGAAAAATTAATTAAAAATAATAAAAAAGAAAATATTATTTGTTTAAATTTTTCGCGAAATTTTGGTAAAGAAGCGGCTATATATGCAGGATTGAAGGAAAGCTCTAGTAATTATGTAGCTATAATAGATGCGGATATGCAACAAAATCCTCAATATATTTTACAAATGAAAGATGTTTTAGATCAAAATAAAGAATATGATGCTGTTGCATGTTATCAAGCAAAACGTAAAGAAAATAAATTTCTTTCTTTTTGTAAAAGTTGCTTTTATAAATTAATTAATAAAATTTGTGATACAAGATTTGAAAAAAATGCTTCGGATTTCCGATTATTAAAAAGAAATGTAGTTAATGCCATATTAGATATGCCTGAATACTATCGTTTTTCAAAAGGCTTATTTTCTTTTGTTGGCTTTAATACTTATTATATGCCTTATGAAGTGGAAAAAAGGATGTATGGTAAAAGTTCTTGGAATCTTACCTCTTTAGTAAAATATGCTTTTGATGGTATTATTAGTTTTTCTGTTTTTCCTTTAAAAATTTCAACGTTTATTGGCATAATTTCTTTTATTGCCGCTTTTGTTTATATGGCTATTATTGTTATTCAATGGTTTTTCATCGATGTTACTGTTTCCGGATATGCTACAATTGTTTGTTTAATTTTATTATTTGGAGGATTGCAAATGATATTTTTAGGCATTTTAGGAGAATATATTGGTAGGACTTATATAGAGGCGAAAAATAGGCCAGTATATATAATAAAAGATAAATTAAATTATGATAATGTAAAAGAAAATGGTGAGAGGTAAAATGGCAAAAATAAAAGAATTTTGGAAAAATAATTTTAAAGAAATATTAACTACAATATTTGTATTTTTTATGTTTTTAATTTTATTTAGAATAATTCCCATGATGTACGATGGTTGGGGAGCAAAGCTTTATTATTCTAAATTTGACGGTATTTTTCCTTATATAATAAATATTTTTACTTATTATTATAAATATCTAAATGGTAGAATTTCACAAAATATTTTATCTGGCTTTTTAGAATCTTTTAAGTCAGAATGGGTTTTAGATATATTTAATGCATTAATAATTGTGGGAATTTTTTTGTGTATTTACAAGATATTAAATTTAAAAGATAAAAAGAAAAAATTTTGCTTGGCATTTTTATTTTATATGAGTTTAATTTTATTAATTTCTCCTGATATGCGAATACAAGTTCTATTTTATGCGAATACTACTTATATTGTCCCAATATTTTTAGTGTTGCTATATTATTTGTTATATCAAAAATTATTAAATAATGAATGTAAAAGCGATAACAAACAAATAGTTTATATGTCACTATTAGCCTTCGCTATTTGTACTTGGATAGAGCATATTGCGGTAGGATTTACTATTGTTTTATTTGGCATGACCTTATATAAATTTTATAAAAAAGATCAAAGAAGATTTAAATTATTTTTTCCATTGGTAATGGCCATAATTGGCGTTTTACTAATGTTTTTATCTCCTGGTTTAAGAGGAGGTAGAGTTTTATTAGATATTAATTTTTTAGAAAGATTAATTAAAAATATGTCATCATTTTATATTGATATAATATCAAATAATATTTTTATAATTTTTATTTTAGCTTTGTTTGGAGTTATTATTTTTTCAAAGAATATAAAAGGAAAATTTGGCAATAAATTATTAGTATTAAATTCCCTAGGACTTAGTATTTTAAGTTTGGCAAAACTAATAACTAATAATTTTAATATAAAAGTATTAAAAAATATTACTAATTTTATTTTTCCTACTGATGTTAAAGATGCTAATTTAATAGTTATAATAATTGTTACTTTGCTTATTATTGTATTACTTTTAAATATAATTATAAATTCAAAAAATAAAAAAATTTTATTTTATATTGCTTTTATAGTTTTATTAAGTATTGGTCCGATGTGTTTTTCACCTAATACGGGTCCAAGAATTTCTTCTGTTGGTTTTTTCGGCTTAGTAATTATTCTTACAATAATTTATTTGGAAAAATTTGATTTAAAATTAACAAAAAATTTAAAATTGTTAGCAATCATTTTAGTAATAATTTCTTGTGATAAAACAATTCTTTTAGAAAGAAGAGTATATGAAGTTACAGAAAAAAGAGAGAGAATATTGAAAAATGTTGTAGCAATGCAAGAGTTAGGTTTATGGAATTACGATAATTATGTATATTTGCCATTGTACGAAGAGGGAGATATTTTACATAGAGGCGATATGTCAAATGATAATTTCTATTTTGGGCAATTTATCTATGCATATGGCATAAATGTTAATACCAAAATATATAAGCATGAAGAAATGGAAAATGAGGAATATTAATTGAAAAATGGATTAGTGAAAAATGGAGCAATAGTCTTTGCTTTAACAACGTTAGGTAGTATTTTAAATTATTTATGTCAACTTTTTATGGGAAGGCTTTTTTCCGTCGAAAATTTCGGCGTAATTAATACGATATTTTCTTTAGTGTTAATTGTAAGTGTGATTGGTAATACAGCTTTTA
>CANROR010000004.1 GCA_947632275.1 uncultured Bacilli bacterium
TTATTATGTATATGATAATGCGGGCAACAAAGGTTCATGTAGTGTAAGTATAACGGGTCAATATTGGTATAATAGTAGAACATATGTAAAAAAATATTGTTCTGGTGGCTATAAACAAGATTGTACGGGTTATTCTTATTCTTATTCATGTAATTGCAGTTGTACTAATAGAATATCTGGTTCTCCATCAAAAATGACGGGAAATTATAGTAGTTGTGTAAGTGCCTGTGATGTTATAGGCGCTAATCAAGCAGGCGGCTCTTGTTGGGTATCATCTTCATGGTGTTCTTCGTGGGGAAATAAATATTGTACTAAATGGTCAGGTGGATATTGGAATGATTGGACAACCGGATATCATGAATCAAGTTGTACTGCTAAAGCAAACGAAAAAGAATGCAAAAAAAAATATTATTATAAAATAGGATAAGACAAAATATGAAAAATAAAGAAAATATATTAAAATTAATAATAATTGGAATATTGTTTTTAATTTTGCTAGTTATACTAATATTAATTATAACTAAATCAAATAAACTAAAAAATGATAAACCAGAAAATTTAAATGATAAAATTAGTTGTACTAAAGAATTATCAAAAGATGAGTTTTATATGTATTATAGTATAGCTAAAATTGATATTTCTAATAATCTTGCTAAAAGTAGACAAAATATGTTTGGCTTTAAGTTTAATGATAAAGATAATTATGAAGCATTTAAAGCAAATGAAGAATTTGAAAACACTACATATGATGATGAAAATTTAACCCTTACTTATAGTGTGGATGATGCTATTGATTTAACTACTGACCAAGAGGGCAATAAAATTGAAATTGAATATAAAACTATTTTAGAAGAATTAGAAACAGATGGTTATATTTGTAATTTAAAATAATTTATGAAATCATCAAAATTGTTAAGTCTAAGAAAAACTATTATTTGAAAATAATGAATCAAAAGTTAATGAAAAAATATCATTAACTTTTTTACAATTATAGAAAAATATATGTTAAAATATAAAGTAGCTAATGTTTATAAAAGAGGTGCTTGTAATGACTAAAATTATATCTTTGGTTAATCAAAAAGGTGGAGTTGGAAAGACGACAACTAGTATTAATTTAGCAGCTGCTTTAGGTAAATTAGGTAAGAAAGTCTTATTAATTGATATGGATTCCCAAGGCAATGCGACGACTGGTTTAGGTCTTAATTCTAACGATTTTAGTCATGATATTTATGAGCTTATCACGGGTAGATGCGAAATAAAAGATGCAATTATTAAAACTAAATTTGAAAATTTAAGTATTATTCCGTCTACCATCAATTTAGCAGGAATTGATGTTGAATTTGTTAAAAAAATGTTAGAAGATAACGCTTTTAAACAAAATATGCAATTAAAAATGCGTTTAGATGCAGTAAAAAAAGATTATGATTATATAATAATTGATTGTCAACCATCATTAGGGTTAGGTACGATGAATGCCTTAGTTGCTAGTGATTCAGTAATAATTCCGGTGCAATGTGAATTCTATGCTTTAGATGGAATTGCTTTACTTCTTAATACAATTATAACAATTCAAAGTGGCATGAATCCGAATCTTCGGATTGAAGGGGTCCTTTTAACGATGCTTGATGGTCGAACTAATATTGGTTTGGAAGTAATTGAAGAAATTAGAAAATATTTTAAAGATAAAGTGTTTAATACGATAATACCTAGACTAGTTAGATTAGTAGAAGCACCTAGCCATGGTAAACCAATTAATGAATATGATCCTACTAGTCGGGCAACAGAAGCTTACGCTAATTTGGCAAAGGAAGTGATTAGTCGCGATGGAAACTAAGAAAAAAGCTTTAGGGAAAGGATTAGAACAATTATTTTCCAATTCCGTAATTGATTTTGATAATTTTGAACAAAGCATCGTGGAAGAAAATTCCAATAACGTGGTTGAAATAAATCTTTCAGATATAAGAAGTAATCCTTATCAACCACGGAAAACTTTTGATGAAGCTTCTTTAAATGAACTAGCAGCTTCGATTAAAGAATATGGTTTAGTGCAACCCATAATTGTTAAAAAAAGTATTAAAGGTTATGAATTAGTTGCCGGGGAAAGAAGAACTAAGGCGGCCAAAATTGCCGGCCTTACGAAAATTCCGGCCGTAATAAAAGATTTCACGGATCAAGAAATGATGGAACTAGCCTTAATTGAAAATATTCAAAGAGAAGATTTAAATCCGATTGATGAGGCGACATCTATTAGTAATATTATTAAGTTAAGGGGATATACCCAAGAAGAATTCGCGGATAAAATGGGGAAAAGTAGAAGTTATGTTACAAACTTGTTAGGGCTTTTAAAGTTACCGGAAAATGTGAAAAAATTAGTCGAAAAGAAAAGTATTTCGGCTTCCCATGCCCGGGTCTTAAGTAAATTAGATGATGAAGATAAAATCAATGATTTAGCTCATAAAATAATGACCGAAGATGTCAGTGTAAGAGATTTAGAAAAATTAACTAGTAATATTGAATTACCGAAGAAAAATAAAATTAAAGTAGAACATAATTATCGTTTATTAGAAGATGCGGCTAGTGAGGCTTTAAATACAAAGGTTAGAATTACGAAAAATAAAATGGAAATATATTTTAATGGTTCGAAAGAACTTAATGAAATACTGGAAAAATTAAATGTAAAAATTGAGGATGAATAAAATGGATAAAGACTTTAAATTATTTGATGAAGTCATAATGAAAAAAGACCATGCTTGTGGCACTAATCTTTGGATTATTACGCGAAATGGCGCTGATGTTAAAATTAAATGTCGATATTGTGGACGTGAAATAATGATGGATCGTTTAGAATTTATAAAAAAATTAAAAAAGGTGATCAAATTTGAAGAAACTGAAGATGAAAAAAAAGATTAATTTACATCCCGTGATGATGTACTTGGTATTGAGCTTAATTGTCATTGTCGTAAGTGGCATTTTGTCGTGGTTTAATGTCCAAGCAACTTATAATCAAATTTCCTTAGTTACAGGAGAATATTCGGTAGCAACAGAAACAATAACTTCTTTATTTAGTTTAAGTGGCTTAAAATATATTTTTACCAATACGGTATCTAACTTTGCTAATTTTACCGTTTTAAGTAATTTAATTATTATTTTACTTGGTATTGGCTTAATGGAAAAAAGTGGTTTTTTAAAAACTTTAGTTACTTTATTAACGAAGAAAGCTAAAAAAACAACTGTTACCTTTTTCTTAATATTGATATGTTTACTTGCTAGTATCATGGGTGATTTATCATATTTAATTTTTATTCCTTTAAGTGCTTTATTATTTTTATATGGTAAAAGAAATCCGCGGTTAGGAATTATCGCTTCTTTTGCGGCTTTAACTTGTGGTTCTAGTTTAAGTGTTATGTTAACCAGTATTGATTCCAGTTTAATTACGGTTACTAATTTAAACTCTCAAATATTAATTGGTAATTATACGATTAATAGTGGTTCATTTATGTTTATTATGTTAATTGCTTTAATTATTTTAGCCTTTTTATTAACGAATATAACCGAAAATGTTATTGCTAAAAGAATTGAAAAATATGAATTTGAGGAAGAAGAAATTGAAGATGAGTTAGTGTTAACTAAACATAAAATGCGAGGGTTATTATTTGCCGCCATCTTTGGTTTAATTTATTTATTAATCTTTGTTTATAATATTATTCCGGGTTTACCTTTCTCGGGGAATTTACTTGATTATAGTCAAAGATTATATATTGATAAATTATTTAGCTATGAATCCTTCTTTAGCAATGGCTTTGTCTTCATTGTGGCTTTATTTTTTGTCATTTTAGGTTTAAGTTATGGCATTGGGGCTAAGACCATTAAAAATAATCAAGATTTTATTGATGGCTTGGGCCATTCGTTAAATGGTATTGGGAAGATGTTAGTTATGATTTTTGCCGCCGCCACCTTTATTAGTATTTTTAAACAAGCTAATATTGGGAATGTGGTAACGGTAGCTTTAACTAATGTTTTAGCTAAGTCCTCTTTTAGTGGTTTACCATTACTGATTTTGTTATTTGTTCTTTCAATGATTGCTACTCTTTTCTTGCCAAATAGTTTACCTAAATGGACGATTATGGCCACTGCCGCCGTGCCGGCTTTAATGAATACCGGTGTTTCTCCCGAATTTAGTCAAGTTGCCTTTCGGTTAGGCGAAGCCGTTTCGTTAGGTTTAACACCAGTTTTTGCTTATTTCATTGTTTATTTAGCTTATTTAGAAAAATATAGTCAAGATAATAAAAATATTAGTATATTTAAAGCGATAAAATTACAATTACCATATACCATAGTTACTTTTATTGTTTTCTTAAGTTTAATTATTCTATGGTATATAATTGGAATACCATTAGGCTTTAATGCTAGTGTTTCATTATAGTTAAGGGGGAAAAAATTATGTCTTTAAAAGCGGGAATTGTGGGTCTTCCTAATGTTGGGAAATCAACCCTTTTTAATGCTATTACGAAAAAAAATGTTTTGGCGGCCAATTATCCCTTTGCCACCATTGAACCCAATGTGGGAGTTGTTTTTGTGCCAGATACGCGCTTGGATTTTTTAAAAGAACTTTATCAACCGGAAAGGGTAGTGCCAACTACTTTTGAATTCACAGATATCGCAGGTTTAGTTAAAGGCGCCGCCTCAGGTGAAGGTTTAGGCAATAAATTTTTATCTCATATTCGGGAAGTTGATGCTATCGTGGAAGTCGTTCGGTGTTTTGATGATGCTAATATTACGCATGTCAGTGGCGAAACAGATCCCCTTCGGGATATTGATATTATTAACATTGAACTTATTTTGGCCGATTTAGAAATTGTAACGAATCGGTTAAGTAAGATTGAAAAGAAAGCGGACACTACCAAAGAAAAAGATGTAGTCTTTGAATGTAATACGTTAAAAAAAGCTAAAGAAGCTTTAGAAAAAAACATTGCTTTAAGACAAGTATTTAGTGATCCTGACGAATTATTAGTTTTAAAAAACTTTAACTTTTTAACTTTAAAACCGATTATATATGCGGCTAATGTTGATGAAGAAACCATTGTTGTTGGCGATAACGATTATTCTTTAAAAGTTAAAGAGCATGCCGAAAAAGAAGGCAATAATGTTATTGTTATGTGTGCAAAATTAGAAGAAGAATTATCTAGTTTAGAAAATCAAGAACGCGAAGAATTTTTGGCTTCAGTTGGAATTACAAATAGTGGTCTAGATAAGTTAATTTTTGCCACTTATGATTTATTAGGTTTAGCCACCTTTTTTACGGCCGGCAAAGATGAATGTCGGGCCTGGACTTATAAAAAAGGTATGAAAGCGCCTAAATGTGCCGGGATTATTCACAATGATTTTGAGCGAGGTTTTATTAAAGCCGAAGTTATGAGCTTTGCAGATTTATATGAACTGAAAGATGAAAAGAAAGTCAAAGAAGCGGGAAAACTAAGAATCGAAGGCAAAGATTACGTTATTCAAGATGGCGATATTTGTTATTTTCGATTTAATGTTTGATTAATAATTAAATTTTCTAAAATTGTGCTATAATAGACATATAATTTAGAAGGAGGAAAATATGAATAATAAATTAATGGGTAAAACCTTTTTATGGATGTGTATTGGTTTATTAGTTACTTTTGCCACTGGCTTATTCGTAACTTATAATGAAACCATGCGGACTAATATTGAAACGAGTGCCTTATATATTATTTTCGCGGTAATTGAATTAGTTTTGGTATTCTTTTTATCACTTCGGGTTATGAAAATGAAACCAACAACGGCGAAATGTACTTTCTTGCTTTATTCGGTGGTTAGTGGTCTAACTTTTTCATCAATCTTTGTTTATTATGAACTATCATCAATTTTATTTATCTTTTTAATTACAGCTGCGTTATTTGCGCTTTTAGCTTTTATTGGTTATACTACGAAAATTGATTTGACTAAATTAGGAACTTATTTTCTAGTTGGTTTGTTCGGCGTAATAATTGTTTCTTTAATTAATATCTTCGTCGGTAATACGATGGTTGATTTAGTTGTTTCTGTTATTTGTATTGCTTTATTTTTAGGCGTAACGATGTATGATGTTCAAAAGTTAAAAAGATTAAGTGATAGTGGCTTACCTGAAGAAAATTTAGCTATCTATGGCGCTTTAGACCTATATTTAGATTTTATTAATATCTTTATTCGGTTACTTTCAATATTTGGAAAGAGTGATAACTAATGGATGTCAGTTTAAAAAGAATTGGAGCTTACTTACTTGATTCGTTATTTATTTCGTTATTAGCTAGTCTCCTTGTGGCTTGCTTTACCTTTGGTAAAAATAATAATACTGATTACGAAAAATATATAAATTTAATTAGTGAATATCAAGATGGTAAAATCGAAGATGACGTTTATAAACAAGAAGTGATTAATTATAATTATAAATCAACGAAAGATTCAACAATTGCTAGCGCGATTACAATTGTTTTAATTATTTCTTATTTTGGTTTATATCAAGTTTATGCCAATGGCCAAACCATTGGGAAAAGAATTTTAAAAATTAAAGTAGTTGGCAAAGATGGCGAAAAGTTAAAATATGGCGCGAATTTTATTCGGATGATAATTTTAAATAATGTTATTTTTCGTATTTTATTAGCCGTCGGTGTCTATTTAATGAACGCTCAACATTTCTATACTTATAGTAGTGTTATTAGTTATCTTGAAGGTTTAATCGAAACAATTATTTTAGTAATGGTAATTTTAAGACAAGATGGTCGCGGCTTACATGATATTTTAGCTAAAACCAAAGTTGTAAGTACAGTAGTTGATGCACCAGAAGAAAAGGTTGATGTTAAAAAAGAAGTAATTGAAGCACCAGTTAAAGAAGAAAAGCCAAAGACGACACCAAAGAAAAAAACAACTTCGAAAACAAAAAATTCGAAAGAAAAAAATACTAAAAAATAAAATTTAGTATTTTTTTCTTTTTCTAAATGTGTTAAGATTATTTTAGATAGTAAAGGGCGTGATAGATGTGGAAGAAAATGTAACAGAAGAAAAAGAATTTATGGAAAAAAAGAAAGGAAAAGTTTTAGTACCTATCATTGTGACGATTGTAATTCTTTTAGTATTGGTGGGAGGCTATATCGGCTATTTTTACTTTTATCAAAATACGGAAAGATTTATTGATAATACGAGCAATAGCATTGAAAAATTTTTAAATGATAATTTAAAAATAGATATGTTATCTAATGACAATCGTGATGTTAATTTAAAAGGTAATTTAAATATCCAAGATTTAGTAGATGTTGATTATGATCTTACTACTAGTCCTTCTAAAGAATTAGTAGCTATGGACTTAAATCTAAAAAATATATTGCAAGGAACAATTAATTATCAAGATGGTAAAACCTATATTCAAGCTAAAGATTTATATCCTGAAGTTTTAGAATTATCGGGATCAAATACGTCAACGAATTTTTCTTTACCGGATGATGAGGTACTAGCTCAATTAGATGTTAATGCTTGTTTAAAAAATTTAGTAAAATATTTTTTTGAAGCTTTAAAAGAAGGTAAACAAACGACAACTTTTAAAGGTTTAACCGAAAAAGTTTATACGATAGAATTTGATACTATTACGGCAGAAAATGCGATGCAAAAATTTAAAAATTTAATGCAAAATGATGAGGCTTTAAATACTGTTTTTGGTAATTTTGCGAGTGATGATTATGGTAGCTTTGAACCATGTGAAATAAAGATTACCGTTAATGTATGGACAAATAAAGTTAAAGATTTTTCTTTGAAAAATGATGAATCTGAATTAAAAGCCCATTATGATGGCGAAAAATATGTATTATCCGACAATGGCGAAAAATTATACCTTTGGGTTGAAGATGATTATTTAAAGATTCATACGACGGAAACTGATGATTATACTTTGGGTATTACTTTAAATTATAAAACGGGTATGGAATTTAATTACAAAGATGGCGAAGATAGTTTAAATTTGAGTTTTAATAAAACAAACGATAATAATTATAAAATTTCTGGGGATTTAACTAGTACGGATTTAAAAATTAATTTAACCGGTAATATTGAAGAAACATCGGAAACTGAAGCCACTGGTGAAATTGCTTTGAAAATAACAAGTGGTCAAGAAACTTTCAATGCTAAATTAACATTTAATAGTTTAATTAAAGATAATTTAATAGATAAAATTGATGTTAGTAAAGCGAAAAAAATAGATGATTTAACGGAAGAAGAGCAAAATAATATAATGTTAAAATTATATGGAATGCTTGCCCAAATGGGTTTATTAGGAGGTAATATCTAATGGATGAAAAAAAGAATTCAGCAATTGAGTTTTGGCGATTTATTTTCTGTATTGCTTTAGCCATAGGTCATTTAAATATGATTGTTTGGAATAAAGGCGATGTCAATTTATTATTTAAAGGTCATTATTTTGTAGCCTTCTTTATCTTTTTATCAGGCTATTTCTTAATGGCTAATTATCAAAAAAATAAAAGTAAAAATACGAAAGAAGTAGCAACAACAAAAGCTTGGAATTATACCAAAAAAAGAATTTCGGCTTTATATCCGGCTTTATTAATTGGGGTGGCTTTAGCCTTTATTGTTCGTAATGTTATTATTGATACCCCAGTTCATGAATTATTTCCGGTTTTCATGAATTCTATTTGGGAATTTTTAGGTTTATCCGCTTTAGGGGTTACTAATCTTTGGAATGAACCTTTAATCTATATTTCAGCAATCTTTATCGCGGGCTTTATCCTTTATTATTTAATTAATAAAAGTGAAGAACTATTTAAAATTATAACCATTATTGTAGCTATTATGGTTTATAGTTTTGGGTTAAGCAAAGGATGGAATAGTACTGATTTTCTACTTGGTATACCTCTTCCTTTAGCTCGGATTTTTGCGGGCATGGCAATCGGCGCTTTAATGTATTATCCTGTTGCTTATTTAAAGACAAAAAAATTTAGTGAAAATGTAACGATGGTCTTTAGTATTGCCCATATTGCTTTAGCTATGATTATTCTTTATGTTTGGATTCATGGCGCGAACTTTAGTGAATTAGTATATGGTTTAATTTTATTAGCCTTTACTTTTGTTTTATTAGTAAATAAAGATTATATTGCGATTCTTTATAATGATAATAAATTTATTAATGATTTAGGTCGAATAAGTTTATATTATTTTGTTTCTCATATTTCTTTCATCTATTTATTAAACTTTATGTTCCCCGAAATGGGATATGTTCCAAGTATTGCCTTTAATATTTTATTTACTTTATGTTGGTCATATATCTTAATGTATATTGATGATTATTTAATAACTCCAGCTTTTAGAAGCAAAGCTATTGGCGAAACTAAACCAGTAACTAAAAGAGTAACGAAAAAAACTGTTAGAAAAGTAACGAAATAGAATAATTAAATATTATTCTATTTTTTTACACTTTTTTGTCAATTAACTAGGATATTTAAATGAAAATCTAAAAAAATATGTTATGATAAAAATAGGAGGATTATTTATGAAAATTATTGAAAAAAGAGATAATTATCGAACTTTAGCAGATAAAAATAAAGTGGCGGCGGCTATTAACGTTTTTAATGCGGGAGTTTGTGCACTTGGCATAATTGGTATCGAAGCTTTAAAAAGAAAAGGTTTAGATCTTGATGAAGGCTTTTTACAATCTGTTAATTATATTGGTGAACCAGTATTAGGTTTGGCCGGAGCAGGTTCTATAGTTGGCATGGTTAAGAGTATTGCTCAAAATATTCATTATGAAAAATTAGTTAATAATGCTGATAAAATAATTGCGATTAATGAAACATATTCAAGGAGTGGTAGATAATGGATATCGAAAAGCAAGACCTTATAACTTTAGATGATAAAAATGAATATGTTGTTGTTAGTAAAGTAGAATATGAAAACTCTTTTTATTATTACATTGTTGATATTAATAACCCTGAGAATTTAAAATTTGTTAAAGAAAGTAATAATGAACTATTTGAGCTTAAAGATAAAGAGCTAATAACGGATTTAATTCCTTTATTTATTAATGATACCAATGCCACGGCTTATGTAAGTTAAAAAATGTGGAAAATTTCTTGCACATCAAGCATATATTTGTTATAATAACGGCGAGTAAAAAAAGTTACTCCTTGCTTTCTTTATAAGGAAAGCCAATAGACCATAAGGAGGTGGAAGAAAAGATGACTAAATACGAAATTATGTTTATTGTTAAGTCGACTTTAGAAGAAGCCGAAATTAAGAAAACGGCCGAAGAATTAAAAAAGTTAGTTAGCAATAAAAAATCAAAAGTTATCGATATGAATGAAATGGGTAGAAAAAAACTTGCTTATCCAATTAATAAGGAATTAAGTGGTTTTTACTATGTCATGACAGTAGAAACTGATCATGAAACCATTAAAGAATTCGATCGGAAAGTATCTATTAATGAAAATGTTTTAAGACATTTAATCATTAAATTAGAAAGTGAGTAGTAAAATGAATAAAGTTATATTAACAGGAAGGTTAACGAGAGAACCTGAATCAAGAATGAGTCAAAGTAATGTTGAAGTTTCACGTTTTTCTTTAGCATGTCAATGTGATTTTGTAAATCGGAATGGCGAAAGAGAAACGGAATTTATTAACTGTGTAGCTTTTGGTAAACTTGCCGGCACGATTAATCGTTATTGTCATAAAGGAACGATGATAAGTATAACTGGACGCATTCGCAATAGCAGTTATGATGCCCAAGATGGAACAAAAAGATACACGACTGATGTTGTAGCTGAACAAATGGAATTTTTAAGTTCGAAAAACAACAATGGAGGAAGTTCTAATTATGAAGCAAGCCAACCCGTAGATAATAGTATGGCTTATTCCCCAGAACCAAATAATAATATTGAAACAACTGATATTACGGAAGATCCTTACAAAGATTTTGGTGAAGAAGTTACCCTAAGTAGTGATGACTTACCATTTTAATTAAGGAGGGAAGAAGATGGCAGAATTTTATCGTAAAAAGAAAAAAATATGTCAAATGTGTGCTGGTAAAAGCGTTGATTATAAAGATGTAATGATTATTAATAAATATATTAATGACAAAGGTAAAATATTACCAAGAAGAATGACTGGCGCTTGTGCTAAACATCAAAGACATATTGCAAATCAAGTTAAATATGCAAGATTTATGGCTTTAATACCATATGTAAAATAGTAACGAAAGTTACTTTTTTTATGGATAAAATATGAGTTATCAACATAAAAAGTTAAAAGTTTTGTCATATTTTAGCGAAACACTGGCAAATAAAAAATAAACTATTAAAATATAGTTTAATAAAAGAATTTTTAAAGGTCCTAAATTAGAATTTTTTCTTGGAAAATTTTTCTTTTACTTGCTATATAAAAATAGGGGCAATATGTGGTATAATAGGTATAACTTTAAGGAGGCATTATGAAGGTAATATTACTTAAAGATGTAAAAAAACAAGGTAAAAAAGATGATATTATAGATGTTAGTGATGGTTATGCTAATAATTATTTAATTAAAAATGGTTTGGCCGTGCCTTATTCGAAAAGAAGCAAAGAAATCTTAGATGGGGAAATAAAGGTTCGGGAAGATACGGAAGCGGCTAAAGTTGCCGAATACAACGAAATAAAGAAAAAGTTAGAAAATAAAGAATTAACTTTTAAAGTAAAAGTTGGTAAAAATGATCAAGTATTTGGTTCTATTTCTAGTAAACAAATAAGTGAAAAGTTAAAAGAAATGGGCTATAGTATTGATAAAAAATGCATTAAAATTGAAGGAGCTATTGCTTCTTTAGGTGTAACTAATGTGGAAATTGAACTTCATAAGAAAGTTAAATTTATAATTAAAATAGTAGTAACAAAGTAGGTGAAAAATTATGGCTAGACAAATGCCTCAAAATTTAGAAGCAGAAATGAGTGTCTTGGGTGTTGCTTTTATTGACAATAGCGAAGTTAGCAAAATTGTCGAAGAAGTAGTCCCCGAAATGTTTTTTGATGAACGAAATAAGGTTATTTTTCGCGCCATAAAATCATTATATGATGCTGGGACGCCAGTTGATTTAATGACGATTAAAAATGAATTAGATAAAGATAAAAAATTAAATTCGGTGGGGTTAGAGTATTTAAGTGAAGTAATTGATTCGGTGGTTACGACGGCGAATTTAGATTATTATATTTCCATTATTAAAGATTTTGCGATTCGCCGAAATTTAATTAATACGGCCACGGAAATTGTAAGTGAATCATACGATAGTGAAGATTTAAATTATTTATTAGATAATGCAGAGAAAAAAATTACCAATGTAGTTAGAGAACGGAGCGTAGGTGACCTTTTACCAATCAGTGAAGTCTTAAGACGCGCTCATGAAAAATTAGAAGAACGTTATAAAAATAAAGGCAGTATCACCGGTTTAGAAACGGGACTTACCGATTTTGATAGAATGACGACGGGTTTTCAACCCGGCGAAATGATTATTTTGGCTGCTCGTCCTTCCGTTGGGAAAACCACTCTAGCCTTAAATATGGCTTTAAATGCCGCCATGAAAACGAAAAAAGCGATTGCTATTTTTAATATGGAAATGCCGGCCGAAGAAATTGCTAATCGGCTTATCAGTCAAGCGGGGCAAATAAATGGTTATAAATTACAAACAGGGAAAATGCAAGATAATGATTGGAAAAGATATAATGAAGCTTTAAGTCAACTTGCCGAAACCAATATTTATATTGAAGATAATACTTCGGCCACAATTCAAGAAATCAGAGCTAAATGTCGGCGGTTAGCTAATTCGAAAGAAGGCTTGGGTTTAATTGTTATCGACTACTTGCAATTAATTAATAGTGGTTATAAGAAAAACGAATCGCGGCAAGTAGAAGTATCTGAAATATCCCGGAATATCAAAACGATGGCGATTGAATTAAAAGTACCCGTTTTGGCTTTGTCCCAATTAAGCAGAACCGTAGAACGTCGGGAAGGCAATGAACCCCAACTCGCGGATTTAAGAGAATCGGGTTCAATTGAACAAGATGCCGATATTGTTTTATTTATCAATCGAAAAGATTATAATGAAAAAGTTAAAGATGAAAAAGTAAATATTGTTCCGGTTGAACTGGTAGTGGCTAAGCATCGGAAAGGAAGCCGGGGCCGGGTTAATTTATTATTTGAATTAGCAACTGGTAGTTTTCGCAATATGTTAAAAGAAAATAAGGATGAATAATGAAAAAAAGAGATATAATTATTACAATTTTAATTACGATTATCTTAATAGTGGTTTATGGAGTTAATTATGTTTATAATAATATTATAAGTAGTCGGGCCGAAAGCGCTTATTTAGTTTATTTAAAAGGCGAAAAGATTGGCTTAATAAAAGATGATACTGAATTATATAATTTAATTAACCATGAACAAGATGCAATTCGTCAAAAATATGCGGTGGATGATGTTTATCCGCCGGCCGATTTTAATTTGGTTAAAACGAAAACTTATGAAAATAATTATATGACGGTAGCCGAAATTTATAATAAAATTGCCGAATTAGACAATTTTACGATTGAAGGCTATATTATTAATGTCAAAGTTCCCGAAGGAGCTGAAAATCAAAATTTTACAATTAATGTTTTAGATAAAAATATTTTTGATGAAGCGATTCATAATTTTGTTTCTGCTTTTATTACGGAAGAAGAATATAATACCTACATCAATGGCGAAACAGAAGAACTTACCGATGTTGGTAAAATAATTGAAAAAATGTATTTTAATGAAACAATTACGGTGAAAAAAGGCTACATTAGTATTAAAGATAAAATATATACCGATGTTAACTCTTTAAGTCAATATTTATTATTCGGGGATAATGCCCAAATGGAAAACTATACCGTTAAAGTGGGCGATAGTATTGAAAGTATTAGCGAAGATCATAAGATAAACTCTCAAGAATTTATTATGGCTAATCCCAAATATCGGAATGCTAATGCCATGTTAGAAGTAGGTTCGAATGTTAACGTTACTTTGCCTAATCCCCAATTAACGTTTGTCTATGAAGTTCATGAAATCGTGGAATACGAAGAACCATTTGAAAAGACAACCCAAAAAGATGAATCCAAGGGTTATGGTTATTCCAAAGTAACTCAAGAAGGAGTGAATGGTTTAGCATTAAATACGCAAGATTATCAAGTAATTAATGGGCAAGCGAGTGAAGAAATTAAAATTGGTACGTATAAAGTTTTAAGGAAGAAAGTTGACCAAATAACGGTTGTGGGTAAAAGTTATTTACCACCTATTAATACGGGTGGCGAATGGGGTTGGCCAACGGCCCGGCCATATCGTATTACCAGTGGTTTTGCATGGCGTTGGGGTTCTCACCACGATGCTATCGACATTTCAGGACCTGGTGAAGGTTCACCAATCTATGCGGCTAAAGAAGGGACCGTTGTAGAAGCCCAAGACTATTGTGGCAAAAATGCTTGTAGTCGTTGGAAAGAAGGAACTTACCTTGTTATTCAACATGCGAATGATTGGTATTCTATTTATGCCCATATGGTTAAAGGTTCCCTAAAAGTTAATGTAGGCGACCATGTTACTAAAGGCCAAGTAATTGGGGCCATGGGCCAAACAGGTTATGCCACGGGCTATCACTTACACTTTGGTATTTACAAAGGTTGGCCATATCATAATGGTGGCGGTACTCCTTATAATCCATTGAGGTTCTACTAATGAAAACGGTTGTTTTATGCAGTGGTTCGAAAGGCAATTCTACTTATGTGGAAACTAGTAAAAATAAAATTTTATTAGATGTTGGTATGAATTATAAATATTTAGAAGAGAAGCTCCATGATATTGGAGTTTCTCCATGTGAGATAAATTATATTATTTTAAGTCACACGCATTCCGATCACATCGCGGCTTTAAATAATTTTTTAACGAAGAATAAAACTACGTTAGTTGTTAGTAAAAAAATTCTTAATGATTTAAAAAATTTAAAAGATTATGCCAATTTAATTATTTATGAAGATGATTTAGATTTAGATGGCATTTTAATTAAAGCCATTCATTCGAGTCATGATGCCGTGGATTCCCGGAATTTTATAATTAATGATTTTGGCAAAACTTTAGCTTATATCACGGATACTGGTTATATTAATAAACGTTATTTTAAAGATTTACAAGATTTAAATATTTATTTATTTGAAAGCAATCATGATATTGAACTTCTCCAACACGGACCTTATCCAGCTTGGTTAAAAAGACGGGTTTTATCTGACGATGGCCACTTATCAAATAAGGCCGCTTCCTTTTATCTATCCAAGTTGGTTGGGCCAAAGACGCAAAAAATAATCTTAATTCATTTAAGTGAAACCAATAATCTAGAAGAAATTGCTTTGGAAACCATTCGCAATACTTTTTTAGAACGAGGGGTCGAATTTAATAATATTGAATGCGCCCATCAAAGGGAAGCCACTGAGGTAGTAGAAGTATGATTAAAATATTATGTGTAGGTAAAATAAAGGAAAAATATTTAGACGATTTAATAAATGATTATTTAAAAAGAATTAGTAAATATCATAAGATTGAAATTATTGAAATAAAAGATAATCCCAATCATGAAAAAGAACTGATAGCTTTAAAAGAAAAAATAAAATTAACTGATTATAATATTGCTTTAGATATTAAAGGGAAAGAAGTAACAAGTGTTACCTTTGCTGAAAAGCTTGATAAATGCTTGATGAATTATGGTAATATTACTTTTATCATTGGTCCTTCTTTAGGCTTAGATGAGAAAATTAAAAATTTAGCTAATGAATGTCTTAGTTTTTCATCTTTAACTTTTCCTCATGGTTTATTTCGTGGTCTTCTTTTAGAACAAATCTATCGGGCTTTTAAAATATTAAATAATGAATCTTATCACAAGTAAGGAGGAAAGAAAAATGAATTTAAAAGAAGTTAATAATTTATTTCACGATAAAGCAACTAAATATCATTATGAAGTAGATAGTTTAAAAAAGGAAATAGATTATTATGAAAAGGTAATGCAAGATTTAGAAAATAAACATTTAAGTTTGGTGGCGCAAAAATTATTATACGAAAAATATCGTTTAAAACTAACTAAATACAATTTAGAAATAATGTTAAAAACTATTAAAACGGATCTTTTTGTTTTAAAAGAAAAATTAAAAATCGCCGAAGAAAAATATAAATTAAGTTGTATTACGATTCATGCTTTAGGTTATAAACAAATTACTTTACCTTATTTACTTAAATTTATTAATGATGAATTAAGAAAAAGTAATGTATCAGAATTGGACTTAATAAAAATTAATGAAAAAATTAAAATTCATAATGCTAATGTTTTGCATAATCGACATAATACCATTTTGGCTAAAGATTTACACTTAATTTTAGATATGTTAAATCAAGGTTACGAAGAAATTGTTCCGATTGAAAATAAAAATGCGGAAAAACTAGATCAAATCGTAGATAAATTAAATGAAGTTATTGATAGGGATGATTTAGATACGATTAATGATAATTTTAAATTTAAAGAAATGTATAGCAATCTTTATAACAATGAAGATTTTTTGTATATTTACACCGAAATATTAAGACATATTCAATTTAAGATTTATGAACTTATTAGTTTATTAAAAATGGAAGAATATTATTTTGATATGGAAACTTTAAAAATTATTAAAGAAGAATATAAAACTTTTTATCATAAATATATGTTTATCAGAAACCAAATTGATGATTTAAATATTGAAATTGCTATCGCGGAAAGTATTGAACCAGATGATGAAGAAACTTTAGAAAAAATTGCCGATATAGATTGTTATAAACTTTATTATGCTAGTAATAGTGATGATCCGACAAAATGCTTTATTATGCGCGATTTAAGTTCAATTAGAGAAGAAAGCCTACCAAGAATTTGGCAATTATTAGATAATTTTAAAAATCAAGAAAAAGTAAAAACTAAGCATTTAAAAACTAGTAATTACATTGAAATCAAGGACGATCAAATAAGAATTATTTTAAAACCTTTAGGTGAAGGAAATTATTCAGTTGAAGGTGTATTTATTAAAAAGAGTGATAATTTAAGAGAAGCTTATCAAAGTATGTTTAATCGACCTATTGCTGAAATAGATGATGATTATGCTTATGCAGTTGAAGAACAAATGGCTAATTATGTCATGGAATACGGTCGTAAAGGTTCAAGATAAAAAGTAAAAAGGAAGTGCTAAAAATGATAGGTAATGATTGGGATGAAAAATTAAAAGTTATTTGGGATAGTCCGGGCTTTAAAAACTTTTATCAAAGTATTATGGTTGAATATGAAAAAACGGAAATTTATCCCCCTAAAGATTATATTTTTAAAGCTTTGCAATTAACGAGTTTTAAAAATACAAAAGTGGTTATCGTGGGGCAGGATCCATATCATGGCAAAGGTGAAGCGATGGGCTTATCTTTTTCTGTCAATAAAGATATCAAAATTCCCCCATCATTACAAAATATTTATAAAGAGTTACAAGATGATTTAGGAATTAAGCCGAAAAGTGATGGCGATTTAACTAATTGGGCAAAAAACGGTGTGCTTTTATTAAATGCGGTTTTGACAGTCGAAAAAGATAAACCCGCTTCCCATCGAGGGAAAGGTTGGGAAATTCTTACCGATTATATTATTAAAGTTTTAAATACCAAAGAAGAACCTGTAGTTTTTATTCTCTGGGGCAATTTTGCCAAAGAAAAAGCAAAGTATATTACCAATCCCCATCATTATATTATTATGAGTCCTCATCCTTCCCCATTTTCGGCTTATTCGGGTTTTTTTGGTAGTAAGCCTTTTAGTAAAACTAATGCTTTTTTCAAAAAAAACAACATGGAACCAATTAATTGGCAACTAGATTAAAAAAAGATGATTTTAAAGTTTAAAATCATCTAATACGGCATCTTGCATATTCTTGCCATCAAAGAAAGGTTTGATGGTATAATGATGAATCTTTGCCACAATGTTGGTTGGGAACTTCCGGATTAATTCATTTAATTCGGAAGTATTTTTATTGTAATAATTTTTACTAGAAGTTAATTCTTCATTAATTTTATTAATAGTTTTTAATTCTTTATTAAATTCCTTCGTATCAAGTTTACTATAATCATTTTTAACATCAATAATGATATTGACAGCTTCCGTGAGCTTACGGTCCATATCGTAGTTAGTAATTCGTTTATCTTTAAGTTCAATAAATTCTTTTAAATAATCTTTTTTTGTAACAACTTTTTTAATTAAATTATTTAAACGGACAATACAATCGTATTTATTGCGTAAGGCTTCGTCAATATTGCCTTCGGCTTTTTCAATTTTTAATTTATAAATAACCAAATTATTATAAACAGTTGCATAAACCATAATAATTGTACCCACAATAATAATAAGGATTAAAATTAGACTTGTGAAATTCATTCTTACCACCATTATAATTATAAAAAAAGTTTGGCAACTTGTAAAGAGTTAGGGATTATGTTAAAATTTTTAAGAAGGTGATAATATGCGATTTGTCGAAAATATTGAAAAAGAAGAATATGATGCTTTTACCCAAAAGCATGAAAAATCGCATTTTTTACAAAGCTATGAATGGGGCAAATTTTGTGAAGCGGTAAAGGGCCAAATTGCCCATTATGTTGGCATGAAAGATGATAATGAAAACCTAGTAGCTACCGCCTTAATTTTAGAAAAAAAGACCCCTTTAGGTTATAGCTATGGTTACAGTCCACGGGGCTTTTTAATTGATTATACCAATAAAGCTTATATTAAAGTTTTCACCGGATTTTTACGGCAATTTATGATAGATAAAAAAATGATTTATATTAAATTTGATCCAGATATCAAGTATCAAGATATTGATGAAGAAGGGAAAAAGATAGAAGGCGGGGAAAACAACTACGAACTTTATGATTATTTAAAAAGTTTAGGGTATCTTCATGGTGGTTTTTATAAGCTTTATGAAGGCAATCAACCGCGTTATACCTTCCGGATTAATTTAAAAAAGCCATGGGAAGAAGTAGAACAAAGATTTTCCAAAACTTTTCGCAAATCAATTAAAAGAAGCGAACAATATAATATTCGAATTGATAATAATGTTGATGTCGCTGGTTTTTATAATTTAATTCAAGAAAATAGTAGCAAAGATGGTTTTGATGCTAAGAGTAAAAATTTTTATGAAAAATTCGTAGAAATATTAGATGCTAAAAATATAAAGTTTTTTAATGCTTATATTAAGCCTCAAGAATTACTTGCAAATATTAATAAGAAAATTGAAGAACAAGAAAATTTACTAAAGACGGCTACGAAAAAACAAGAAGACATTAAAAATAAAATAGCTCGTCTTAATAAAGAAAAAGAAGAATTTGCACGTGTGGAAGGTGAAGAAATTTTAATTTGCTCTTTAATTTGTACTTATACAGGCAATCGGGCTTGGAGTTTATATATAGGAAGTAACGACTTAGCCAATTTAACCTTCGCGGTTTCATTATGTTATTATGAGGCGATCAAAGATGCTTATGAGCAAAAACTAGATTTCTTTGATCTTTTTGGTGTCGTTGGCGATCCGCATACCACTTATAAAAATTTGGCGCGAATTTATGACTTTAAAAGAAAATTTGGCGATGAATATATCGAGTTCATTGGGGAATTTGATTTAGTTAATAAAAAGTTTTTATATAAAATTTTACCGTTTTTATTAAAAATCTATCGAAAGTTAAGAGGTTAATATGGAACTTAAAAAGATTGATGAAAAAACTTATTTAGCTTTTGCTTTAAAAAATTCCTACATTTCTATTTATCAATTGCCAGAATGGGGGAAATTAAAAGAAGAAAATGGTTGGATAAGTCATTTGGTCGGATTATTTGAAAATGACACTTTAAAGGGAGCAAGCCTTTTGCTCGAAAAACCAACTCCCATAAAAAAAAGTTTATTTTATGCTCCGCGGGGTTTTTTGCTTGATTATCATGAACCTAATTTATTAAAAGAATTTACGCAAGAAGTAACTAGTTATGTTAAGAATAATAATGGTTTTTTATTAAAAGTAGATCCTAATGTTATTTATGCAACAAGAGATGCCGATGGGCAAAACCAAAAAGTTTTAAACGAAGAAGTATTCCAAGAATTTATTCGTCTTGGTTATAAACATTTGGGATTTACAAAAAATTTTGAAACCTTGCAACCACGAAATTTATGTCGTTTTGCTTTAAAAGAAACTTACGAAGACACATTAGCTTCCTTTAGTAAAAATACCCGGAAGAATATTGAAAAATATGCCCATATGGGAGTCGAAATTCGGGTTATTGAACCGGGGGAAGTGGACCTTTTTGTTTCCCTTTTACAAGAAACCGCGGATAAAAAACATTTTGTAATTAGACCGGTTAGTTATTACAAAAAAATGTATGAACTTATGCGTGACTATTTAAAGTATTATGTGGTTTATATTGATCCCAACAAATATTATGAATTTGTAAGTGGTGAACTTAAACAAGCTAAAGATGATTTAGTAAAACTCGAAGCTGAAATGAAAAAAATAAATATTGGCGAAAAGATTCGCAAAAAACATCAAGAATATGAAAATAAAGTCAAGAAAATGGAAGACAAACTTTTGGAAGCTAAGAAAATAAAAAATGGGGGTGTTCCGATTAACATTGGTGCTTTAATGAGTGTTTTCGTGGGTGACGAAGGCATAACTTTTATGAGTGGAACTTCCAATCTTTATAAAGAATTTGGTCCAAAGTATGTTTTTTATAACGAACATATTAAAGAATGCCTAAAGCAAAAGAAAAAATATTGTAACTTCTATGGAATATCTTTAGATTTAAATCCTAACAATCCTTATTATTCAATCTATGAAATTAAAAAAGGCTTTAATCCCGAGATTGTCGAACTTTTAGGCGAATTTGATTATATTGTTAATCCCTTTTTCTATCATTTATATAAAATAGCTTTAAAGGTATATAAAATATTTAAATAGTTTTATACATTTTAGGAATACAATTCCAAATTTGTATAAACTAATAATTTTCATTCAACTGAAAAAATCAGAAAAAATCAAAAGTTTTTTCATTTAAATGAAAAAACTTTACTTTAATAAAAATTTATAATATAATGTTTATAGGTGAGGAAAACATGATCAATCGCGAAGATTATTTAAATTATTTAATAAAGTTAAAAGATAAGAAAATAATAAAGATTATAACCGGAATTCGTCGTTGTGGTAAATCAACTTTATTAGCTTTATATCGTGAACATTTAAAAAAAGTTAAAGTAAGTGAAAAGCAAATAATAAATCTTAATTTTGAAAAACCAAGTGATAATATTTATTCTAATTGGCGAGATTTATATAATGATATTGAAAAAAGACTTTTAAAAAATAAAATGAATTATATTTTTTTAGATGAAGTGCAAATTGTTCCTGAGTTTGAAAAAATGGTTAATGGATTATTCACATTAGATAATGTTGATATCTATATCACAGGCTCTAATTCTTATATGCTTTCCGGCGAACTTGCCACTTTTTTGACCGGTAGATATATGCAAATACACATGTTACCATTATCTTTTAAAGAATACTTTCAAGTAGCTAATATTAAAGACAAAGAGTTAGCCTATAATCAATATATTGAGAATGGTAGTTTTCCTTATTTAATAAATCTAGATAATGATTCGGAATTAATTCGAAATTATTTAGATGGTATTTATAATACGGTTTTGATGAAAGATGTCATAATTCGAAATAAAATTAAAGATGTTATGATTTTAGAAAGTATTGTTAAATTTTTATTTGCCAATATTGGTAATTTGGTTTCTACGAAAAAAATAAGTGATACTTTAAATTCACATAATCGTAAAAATTCTGTGAATACAATTGAAAATTATTTAACTTGTTTAAAGGATAGTTATATTATTTATAATGTGGGCCGGTATGATATTAAAGGAAAAGAATATTTAAAAACAGGAGATAAATATTATGTTTGCGATTTGGGATTACGAAAGTATCTTCTTGGCGAAGTAACGGATCTAGGGAGTATTTTAGAAAATATTATTTTTTTAGAATTAAAACGTCGGGGTTACGACATTTATATTGGTAAATATGAAAGTGAAGAAATAGATTTTGTGATCAAAAAAGAAGATGGCTTAAAATATATTCAAGTTGCATTAAGTGTTAGAGATGAAAAAACTTTAAAAAGAGAACTTGCTCCTCTTAAAGGTATTAAAGATAATTATCCTAAGTATTTAATAACTTTAGATAATGATAAAGCTACTTATGATGGCATTAAAGAAATAAATGCCTTAGAGTTTTTATTAGGTAATATTGAAATATAATTAATCACTTATTACTTTATTAACGGGATAGTCATTATCTTCTTGAAAGTTAATATTTATTAGACATTCTTTATAGCATAAGCCAATAGTGTAAACTTGATGTTTAGCTAAAAACTTATCATAAAAACCTTGGCCATAACCAAGCCGATAGCCTAAATTATTAAAACAAAGTCCTGGGGTAATACAAATAGCCTGTGAAAAATTTTCTATTCTTTTAGAGGTTGTTGGTTCTAAAATGCCAAAATAACCTTTGGTTAAATCATTTAAACTATTAATATAGTAAAAATTCATAGTATTATTTTCTATTTTAGGAACGGCTACTTTTTTAGTTTTTAAAAAATATTTAATTAAATTAGATGTATCAACTTCACTTCGAAATGATACATATATTAATATAGTTTGGGCTTCATTTACTTTTTTATCATTAATAACCTTCTCATAAATAAGGTTATTTTTTTCTTCTCTATGAGAAATGTTATCCCGAATATTTATATATTTTTCTCTTAATTCTTTTTTCATAAAAGTATTATAAAAAAAGAATTAAATAAATACAAGTTTATTATTTGTTCTAGACTTTAAAATATGGTAAGCAAAAGAAATTGGGTTTTGGTTATGAAATTATTAAATATATTTAAAAAACAAAAAACGAGATTTATAACTAAGGAACTAATAAGTTTAAGTTCTTTAGCAAATATACCAACAATTGATTATTTTAAAGACAATAATCAAGTTTTGTTGTTGATAGATTTATTTAAAAAAGAATACCTAGAAATTCTAATTAAAGAAAAAGTTTTAACTAGTAAAGATTTAAAAGCCAACGAATTACATAATAAGTTAAAGATGATTCATACTCTTATAGAACAAAATACTTTAGGTGATCAATTATTTGAAAAAGTATTTTTTGATGAACAAGATAAAGTAAAAGCTTTAATACATTTGCGAAAATTTGCAATTTATAATGAGCAAATAAAAGATTTAGAAGAAGAAATAATAAGTAGAATAATTGCTTTAAAAGAAATCTTAAAAAAGACATTTTTAAATAAACAAAAAAGATTAAGTATTATAAATGAAATAAATAATTTAACGAATATCTTCGTAATTTTAATGAATCAAAAAGAAACCTTAAGATTATGTTTAAATAACCATAGCTTAAAATGTTTTGATATTACGAAAGAAAAAGATTTAGAAAAAGAAGAAAAGTTCATAAAAGTGCGAAAAGAAGAACTAAATGCCTATCAAATGCAAGCTTTTGGGGAAATAGTTTATCAAATAAATGATTTTAATGATATGGCCAAAGTAGAGGTAGCTTTAGAGGATTATGTTTATAATTATAAAGAACCAACAAATCTTTATATAGGTGATGCAATTATGGTTCTTCGGGATTCTATAGAATTAGATTTAAAACATAAAGAAACGAATTTTAAAGAAGTATATGTGAAGATTTTAGAATTAGAAAATAAATGTAAAATCTTTTATGAGTTTGGTAAAAATATTCTTGATAAGGAAGATTTAAAAAAATTATATCGGTTAAAATTTAAATATTTTACAACTTTGCGATATAAATATAATGATCCAATATTAATAGAACCATTTATAAATGAAAAAATGTCGCAATTAGAACTAGAAACTTATGAAGAAAGTGTATTTGAGTTAATAAATGCTATAAATACTAGTAGTCATCAATTCTTAACATTAACATGGACTTTTGGCGAAGACTCTTTTATCTTAATAAGATTATTAAAGAAAGAACTACAAACAGATAGAAAATATGAGCCTAAAGAAATATTAAAAAATAAATATAAATTAAATTTATTAATAGCTTTTTCATATCCTTATCCTTTAAATGTAAAAACAATAAAAGAAATATATAAAAAAATTTATGTTAAAAAATCTGATTACCCCGAAGTAAATTTTTATGAGCCAGAATTTACTTGGAATGAAGATTTACCTTTAGAAACAATAAATGAATTAAAGTTAATGCAAAAACAAACACAAGATTTAGGTTTATATTTATTTTTAAAACAACCTTATCATGATTTCAATCAAGAAAATATATATTATTTGCCAAAAGGACTAAATGAAGTTGGAAATTTAATAAGTATTTATGGTTATGCAGGTAAAAAATCAAAAGAAATGAGTGAAATTAGAAAATTTGTAGAGATTCTACGGGAAAATATGGAAAGAAAAGATGTTGTATTTCCTAATTCTTTAAAAGCAGTTTTTGGTGATTTATTAGGTGATGCTGCCATATTAAATTTACAACTAAATGATGGTTTAGAGTATTTTAAATTCGATTTTATGCCAGAAGCAAATATTAGAAGTATTGAAATTCCTTCATCCGTAAAATTTTTATGTTCTTATTATCAACATCAAAATAGTAATAAATTAAGAAAAATGGAATTTAGGGATTTTGATAAATCTTGCTTTTATAATAATTTAAAAAATTTAACTGATATATTTAGCCCCTATGTAAAAGTAACTTCTTTGGAAAAAATAGGTGAGGGTGATAATATAAAATGGCGCAGACTTTATGAATTAACTATTGATAATATAATTATTAATTTTAGTAATATTGATTATCCAGGTTTTATAATAATCTCAAATGATGAATGCAAAGTAGAACATACTAGTTTTTCGATTGATAGTAACTGTTTAATTGCTAAAATAAATGATTTAATCATGGAACAAATTGCCAAATATCGTGGTATTGAAAAAAGAAAATTAACTAAACATTAATTTTCTTTTTTCTTTCTTTTAAATTTAAAGAATTTTTCGCCCATTAGTTCGACCAGTAATTTTTTATTTAAGATAAAGTAGATTACAAAAGAGATAATACCAACTAAGGCTAGACCTAAAAGCATTTGAATGCGTCCGGTTAAATGATTAAATAAAAGCGGTCTTAAAATTAAATTAATAATAATTAAAATGCCAGTTGTTAAGATTAATTTGGGTAAAGATTTAAAGGTTTTCTTATAACTAAAGTTATATTTTTTATGTAAAGTTACAAGTGGAATAATGAGTGATAGTAAATAACCAATGGTTGTTGCTAAAATGGCGCCATAATAAGCGGGAATGTTTAGTTTCGCAAAAAGATAAATTAAAGGTAAATCTAAAATAGTTTTGGTAATTAAGCCTGTTGCTACTGATGTATAAATAAGCTTGGTTTTACTTAAGCCTTGTAAGGCACTACAAACCATAATATAGGCGCTATCTAAAGTAGCTAGTAAAATTGTATATCTAAAGATTAATGGTCCATAATGACTTTCATTATAAAAGACGGACCAAACCGGAGTGGCGTAAATACTTAAGAATATGGTTAAAGGTAAGATAACATAAAGTAAGACTTGTAATATTTTATTAAAATGACTATTAACTTCTTCTTCGTCTTTTTTGGTGTAGGCTTCAACAATGTTAGGTATTAAACTAATAACAAGACCGGTCGCAATCGCGGTTACCACACTGATAAGTTTAGCTCCCCAAGTCGTAAAAATACTACTGATGGTTTCAATATCTTGGGCCGGGAAACCTAAATGATTAAGGCCACGAATAACTAACACCATATCGACAAAGTTATAAATGGTATTGGCGACATTAATAATGATAAAAGGAATACAATAAGTAATAAGTTTTTTTAAGATCTTTTTCTTTTCTTCTTTATTAACTTCTTCATATTCGGTAAATATTTCGTTCTTTACTTTTCGCATTTTGAAAAGAAGATAGGCGTAAGAAACGATGGCGCCAGCACAAGCTCCGAATACCGCGATACCAACGGCTTGAACGACCGATAGATTAAAAACTTTAATGGCGACAAAGGAGCCAATAACGATAACTAAGACCCGAACGAATTGTTCAATAACTTGACCAATAGAAGGTGCCGTAATATATTTATGGCCTTGCATATAACCTCTTGAAATACTTAAAATAGGAACAACTAAAATAGCAAAAGAAACACACCGGATAACAAAAGCTACATCAGCTACACTATTACCATTAGTTAAATCCCCGACAATAATATTGGCAATGATTGGTGCTCCTAAGAAACAAATAAGAAAACAAACAATGGAAAAAATATGAATTATTTTTTTGGAATATTTAAACATAAAAGTTTTTTCTTTATTTTGTTTTAAAGTATTATATTCACTGGTTATTTTACTAATTGCTAAAGGAATTCCCGCGCTAGAGATAATTAAGAAAAAATTGTAGATATTGTAAGCATAACCGTATAAAGCCCCACCGGCTTCACCAATAATATTATAAAAAGGAATAACATACAAAACTCCTAAGATTTTCGAAATGATAATTGCGAGGGTTGCAATAAAAGCCCCATCCATTAAGCCACTTTTTTTCAAAATAATCAACTCCATGTATTTATATTATAGCCAAAAAAGGAAGTAAAAACAATTAGTTATCAAAAGAATAATTTAATGTTAAAATAACTATAGGTGATAATATGCAAATTGAAAAAGTTGTGGTTGGTTCTTTAGAAACTAATTGTTACATCGTAACTCAAAATGACAAAACGATTATTATTGACCCGGGAGATGAAGCGGAAAAAATAATTAAAGCTTGTAGTAATAAAAAGGTCGTGGGAGTTTTAGTAACCCATCATCATTTTGATCACATTACGGCTTTGAAAAAAATTGAAGATTACTTTCAAGTAAAAGAAAGTTTAAATATTCCGGGGTTCAATTTTGAAATCATTAAGACACCGGGACATACTAGTGATTCTTTAAGTTATTATTTTCCTGAAGAAAAAGTCCTTTTTAGCGGTGATTTTATCTTTTTTCATACCATTGGGCGGACCGATTTACCAACGGGTAGTGCTATAGAAATGCAAAAAAGTTTAGAAATGATTTCTAAATATCCGGATGATATAAAAATTTATCCGGGTCATGGCTTAGAGACAACTTTAGGAAAAGAGAAGGCAAGTTTTAAAGATTATTTTTAAGAAAAAGCATTGAAAACCGAAATTTTTTCTTAGTAATATGTTATAATAATTAACAAGGAGTAAACTGTTAATGAAGAAGATACTTATGAATAAAAATACGGAAATTTTGGATGCTGAATTTGATAGTGCAACTGGATTTTTACATATATTTATGATGTCTATAATATTAACTATGCTCCCTATATCTTAAAAAGTTTTTATATGAGTGATGATATTAATGATACGCCTTTTCGAACTAACTTAAGTGAATGGTTTAAGGGCCGCGGTATTCCTTCTTGGCGGGATAAATTAGATTTATTATTGCACCGCCTTAATATTACGGCTCCTTATGAACTTTTAGATAAAGCATTTGGTTTATCTTTATCCGACCAATATTGGTTGAAACCTTATGGTAGTAATATTAAATATGATGATATTAATTTTTTTGATAATGATTTTGACTATGCCGAATTCATGGAAGCTTCTTTATCAAAAAATAGTAAAACTATAACTAAAGAATCTTCTTTAAAGACGCCCAATAATATCACAGATGGTATGTTAAAAAAAGCTTGGATTATTGATAAAGGGATAAGATATTTACTTAAAGGTGGTTATAAAAATGAAACTTTGCAACCTTTTAATGAAGTCTTAGCTAGTGAAATATGCAAGAGATTAGGATTTAATCATGTCGAATATACTTTAGATACTTATAAAGATATGGTCGTATCTAAATGCCCTTGTTTTATTACCAAAGATACGGAGCTTATTACTTGCTATCAAATAAGAAATGATATTAAAAGACATGATAGCATTGAAGACTATGAAGAATATATTAAAAAACTAGAAGAACAAGGTATCGAAAATGCTAGAGAAAAAGTGGAAAATATGTATATTTTAGATTTTTTAATTATGAATGAAGATCGGCATTTAAATAATTTTGGTATTATAAGGGATGTTAATACATTAAAGTGGCTAGATGTTGTCCCAATATTTGATAATGGCCAAAGTCTAAATATTGAGTATTATGATGAAGAAGAATTACATATCTCCGGTGAAGGCAAATTATTTTATGAAGTAAAACCTTTTGATGAAATAATTAAAGTTGTTAAAGATTTAAAAAGAATTAATATAAATAAGTTAGATGGCTTAGTAGAATGGTTTGACGATTTATTACATCAATATCAATCTTTAACAGGTTATTCAGATACACGAATAAATCGTTTGTGTATTTTATTAAATCGCCAAATTAATAAATTAAAACAATTAATTATAGAAGCATAAAAAAATTTAGATAACTATTTACCTAAATTTTTTTGTTTTAATAAGTTTTTTCCGAATAAGCATGCGAATAAATAATTGGTTCCATGAATTCTACATAGTTTAAATAAATAATTCGGATTAAGTACCAGTTGTTATTCAAAGGATCCCGAATAATTAAATGATCTTTGCCGGCTTCTTCAATAACTCCTTCATAAATTTTGTTTTGCCAAGCACTAGAATCGGGATAAGAAACATAGGCTTTAACTTTTTGGCCTTTATTAAGCCGTAGAATGTTTTCAATAAAACTTTGTTCCATCGGAATCGTCGTTCCTACTTGGGTTGATTCCATATTCCCAGGTGGTGTAGTAAAATTGGTTGATGTTGGAAAGGTCGGATTTTGATAGAAACTTCCGTTCAAATTAATTCACCTCACTAAACTATATGAAATTTTTGTGATATTATTTGCCAATTAGTAAGTTTTCTATTATAATTATTATGATAAGGCGGTTGAATATATGGATGAAAACATTGATCGAAAAATAATATTTCAAGGTATATTCTTTGTGTTGGGTGTTTTTCTACTAGCTTTAAACTATAATTTATTTTTACTTCCTAACAATTTTGCTTTCGCCGGAATGAGCGGTTTTGCTATCATTGTTCATAAAATCACGGGTTTTAATCCGACGGCCTTTATTTATATTGCTAATTTTACATTATTAATTATTAGTTTTATTTTCCTAGGTTGGGAAAAAACGAAAAAAACAATTGTGGGGACAATCCTTTATCCCATGATGATAACTTTTACGTTACCCATTGCTAAGTTATTATCAAAAAGTTTTACTTTTGAAGAAATGATAATAACGGTTATCTTAACGGCTTTATTATATGGTATCAGTAATGGATTAATTTATAAAAGTGGTTATACTACCGGTGGCAATGATGTTTTAATGCAACTGATGAATAAATATTTTAAAATTTCCGAATCTAAAGGCTTGTTATTAGTCAATGGTATCGTGATTTTAGGTTGTACTTTAGCTTTTTCCATTGAACTCGGTATTTATTCTTTATTAATAATGGCAATTAGTACTATATTTTTGGAAAAAGTATTATATGGCGTATCTGATAGTAAATTATTTTATGTTTTTACGCGAAAACCGAGAGCTTTAAAGAAAGCTATTTTAGAAGAATTTGAATCGGGTTTTACGATTCTTCCTACTAAAGGTGGTTATTCCCATACCCGAGGTTCCCTTTTAATGGTAGTTATTAGTAATCGCGATTATTATAAATTTAAAACAAAAATATTAGAAATTGATCCGTCGGCGTTTTTCATTATTGATGATTGTTATGAAGTTAATGGAGGTGTAAAAAGGTCAAATTTACCATTTATTGAGTAATAGGTAAATGATATAATTAATAAAAGAAGTAAGGTGGTAAAATGAGTTTAATAGAATTAAAAAATGTTAATAAAACCTATAAAAATGGAGTAACGGCTCTTGCCGACATGTCAGTCGAAATTAATAAAGGCGAATTTGTCTTTGTTATTGGTCTTACAGCCAGTGGGAAATCAACATTCATTAAGATGCTTTACAGAGAAGAAAAACCGACCAGTGGAACCGTTATGGTTGGGGGGTTAAATGTTGGTAAAATTCGTAATCGTAAGGTTTATAAATTAAGAAGAAAAATTGGCATTGTGTTCCAAGATTTTAAATTATTACCGAAATTAAATGTTTATGAAAATGTGGCCTTTGCTTTAGAATGTGTTGGCATGAAGGAAAAAGATATTCGGCCCAAAGTCTTGGATGCCTTAGAAAGGGTTGGCTTAAAAGATAAGGTACGAAGTTTTCCAAATGAATTATCCGGTGGGGAACAACAAAGAGTTTGTATTGCCCGGGCTATCGTTAATGAACCTAAACTTTTAATTTGTGATGAACCAACTGGGAATTTGGATCCGGAAACGAGTAAAGAAATAATGAATGTAATTGAAAGTATTAATAAAGATTTAAAGACAACCATTATAATGGCAACCCATGATAAAGATATTGTTAACCGAATGAAAAAAAGAGTTTTGGTTATTGATCATGGGGTTCTAACCGGGGATTATGCGAAAGGAAGGTATAAAGCTCATGAAAGTATTTAGAATTATTGGTCGAAGTTTTCGTGATGCTTTTAAAAGTATTGGTCGGAATTTTAGTTTAAGTTTTGCTTCGATCATGTGTACAACCATTACATTAATTTTGGTTGCCGTGGCCATTATATGTGCGGCCAATATTGAAAATGTTACCAAAAAAGTTGAAGATGAATTAAATATTGTAGTTTATCTTAAAAAAGGCGTCACCGAAGAACAAATAGGTAATATTAAAAGCGAACTTAATGTTGAAGGTAATATTGAAAAATTCACTTTTAAGAGTAAAGATGAATGGAAAATCGAAATGGGTGATTATTCTGATACCTTTGGCACCGTTTTAAATTATTTAGAAGAAAACCCTTTATTAGATTCCTTTATTGTTAAAGTTCGTGATATCAAAGTGTTAAATGAAACCGCGGAACATATCAAAAAAATAAGCGGTGTTGATACTGTTAAATATGGAGAAGGCATGGTCGAAACTGTTATAAAGGCTTTTGATATCGTCGAAAAAGTGGTTATTGTGGTTGTCGTTGCTTTAATTTTAGTAACTGCCTTCTTAATTAGTAATACGATAAGACTTACTATTTTCTCTAGAAGAAATGAAATCGAAATTATGCGCTTAGTTGGAGCGAGCAATTCCTTTATCAATTTGCCATTTATTATTGAAGGCTTTGTCATTGGCGTAATTGGTTCCATTATTCCGATTTGTATTACGATTTATGGTTATGTCATTTTATTTAGTCAAGTCGGTGGCGATTTATTTACTAAGATGATCGTTTTAATTGAACCATATAATTTTGTCTTCTATGTTTCCTTGATTCTATTAGCCATTGGTTCCATCGTGGGCATGTTAGGTAGCTTAAAAGCCGTAAGGAAGTATTTGAAAATATGAGAAAGTTAAGTAGTTATATATTTTTAATTATTTTTATCGCTTCTTTTTTCACTTATCCAGTGCCTACTAAAGCGGTATCTAATGCGACAACTTTGGCTGGTTTAAGAAAAGATTTGGCCGCTTTTGAAGCTCAAAAGAAAGCTAACGATAGCAAAAAGAAGATGACGCAATCCGAGATTAAACAAAAGAATAATGATATTGCTAGTGCTAATAAAGAAATCGAAAATTCGGAAGTAAAAATTGAAGATGCCAAGAAAACAATTGAAACAACCGGTGAAAAGATTAAAGAATACGAAGCTAAGACCGAAGAAATCATGGATTTTTATCAACTAATGATGGGCGATAATTCGTATCTTGAATTTGTGACGGATTCATCAAGTATGACCGAACTTATTATGCGTTTAGATGCCGTCGAACAACTTATTGATTATAATCAAGATCAATTAGTAACTTTAGAAAATTTAATTAAAGAAAATGAACAAAAGCAAGTTGATTTAATTAAATATGAAAAAGAATTAAATGCCAATATTGAATCTTATGAAAAAAAGATTAAAGAACTTAATTCCGAATATTTAGAGTTGTCGGATATTTCCGTGGATATTGATAGTGATATTAAAAGCCAAAAAGATGCGATTAAAACTTATGAACAAATGGGTTGTAAAGAAACTGAAACATTGGAAGCTTGTATTGCGAGAACCAGTTCTTCTACTTGGTTAAAACCGGTACCAAAGGGACGCATAAATAGTTTATTTGGTCGCCGTAATGGTGGCAATGGCGTATCAAGTAACCATAGTGGTATTGATATTGGCGTTGCCGAAGGCACTCAAGTATTATCTTCGACTGTGGGAACAGTTGTTACGACGTTTAGAACTAATTGTGGTGGTAACCAAGTTTATGTCCAATCTTATGTTGGTGGTAAGCCTTATGTTGTATTGTATGCCCATTTACTTAAAGTAAGTGTTAAAACTGGCCAAACAGTTAATCAAAATACAACGATAGGTTATTCCGGAGGTTACTCGACCTCAACGCGCCATGGTGGTTATGATAAATGTACAACTGGTGCTCATTTACACGTATCTGTATCCCAAACAGTTTATAAAAATTATTCTAATTATGTTGCGCATTTAATAAATCCTCCTGGTTATCCTAAAACCAAAGGAGCTTGGTTCTATAGCCGTTATCAATGGTTTGATTAATAAAGACCTGTTTCTTATTTACAAGAAATAGGTCTTTTTCTAACAGTTTAAAAATTAAAAATTCCTTTTTATTAAAACTTATGTCTAGTTTTGTCGAAACACTTGCATTTCCTTTTTTAACCAATATAATAGAAAATCGTTACCTTTTAGAGGAGTGCCGTTTAAAGGGGCGTTTTGGTTGTTACTCTTTTCTTTTCTAACTTAGTTTAAACAGGTTAAAATAAGGAGGGAATTAATGACTGAAATATATTTTTTAAGACTTTTAGTCTTGTTGCTAGTTTTTAGGAACTTGCAAATAAAAAATACTCCTCACAAGTAAGGAGTACTTTCTAGAAATAGTAGGTGCTCCCCTTGGTAGGTAACACTTACATTTATATTATAAGAAAAACATCTTCCTTTAGCAAGCGTTTTATTAAAACTTTATGTCTAGTTTTGTCGAAATGCTTGCA
>CANROR010000005.1 GCA_947632275.1 uncultured Bacilli bacterium
AAACTAGGCATACAATCAATTAAAACATAATCATAATTGTTCTTAATATCCTTTAAACAGTTTCTTAAAGTATTTTCCCGATTCATAGCATTAATTAAACCCATTTCCATAGCTGATAGATCTAAATTAGATGGTATTAAATCAACATTTTCTTGGTGATGCATTATTACATCATTAGCTTTTATAGGATCATCATTCATTGCATTATACATTAAATCGGTTATGGTTTGTATATTATCATGATTATAATAGCCCATACAGGTTGTTAAATCTCCTTGAGGATCTGCATCAACAAGTAAAACTTTTTTCCCTGCTTGTGCAAGTGCTACACCTAAGTTAAATGTCGTGGTAGTTTTTCCAACACCACCTTTTTGATTCGCTATTGCAATTACTTTGCAATTAGTCATTTCCGCCTCCTTTCTTTTTGCCAAATTACATTTGAAATAACTTGGCTATGTACATAAAAAAAAAGAACAAAATTAATTTTTGCTCTTGGTTTATTTAAACTTAAATAAGTTACTTAAAGTGCATCAGTCACCAAATTGTTATGAAAAACTTGCCTATTTTTTTTAATTTTTTATCAATTTTATTTAATTTAATTATTCAAAATTTTAATTTAAAATGTTTATTTTTTGCCATATATACCGATAAAACTTTACTTTCTTTTTTAGGTTACATAAGAATGCGTCCGTATCAATATGCAAGACTTTGGGTGGTAAATAAAAAAAATCACCCCGTTCTAAAGTAATTGAATCTAAATCAACATCAAATTCTTGTTCTTTATTTTCTTCAGAATAAGGATTTAAATCTTCCATTGGACTGTCGGCATAAAGTCTTTCTTCTACTCCTTTTAAATAAAAGGTCCCGTTTTTAATATTTATAACTTTAAAAACCATATCATTATCATGACTTATTCGGGTTACTAAATCACCCTTTTTAATATCCATGTTTGTCTCACCATTAAAGTATATGCGAAAACTTACCCAAAATATGTTATATTATAAATGGTGAAACTATGAAAAAAATTTTTTGTTTACTCCTTTTCTTTTGTTATGTAACCATAGTAAAAGCCGAAGAATTACCCAAACTTTATTTAGAAGGGAATATTTCCAACATGACTACGAAAAAAGATGAACGTCAAATTTCTTTTAAATATGTTGATAACAGTAATAAATATACTGGTTATGCCAATATTAAAATTCAAGGAACATCGAGTATTGCTTATGCGAAAAAAAATTACACCATTAAGTTATACGAAGATAAAAATTTAAGTCAAAAATTAAAACTTGATTTAGGTTGGGGTGAACAAAATAAATATTGTTTAAAAGCCAACTGGATTGATAAAACTCATGCGCGGAATATCGTGGCCGCGCGAATCGCTAGTAATATTCAAGCTAAATACAATTTATTTAATGATACGCCTAATCATGGTTTAATTGATGGCTATCCCATTGAAATATATAGTAATAATAAATTCTTGGGTTTATATACTTTAAATATACCTAAAGATGCTTGGATGTTTAATATGGATGAAGATAATCCCAATCATTTAGTTTTCGTGGGTGATGCCTGGACTAGCAGTGTCTTTTTTCAAGGCCTTGCTTCCTGGGATGGTTCTTGGGAATTAGAAGTGGGAAAAGCAAATGACGAAACATTAGCCAAATTAAATCGTTTAATTGCTTTTGTTAAAGATAGTAGCGATGAAGAATTTAAAGAAAATATTAACGACTATTTAAATTTAAATGCGTTAATAAATTATTATGTTATTAGCCAGTATTTTTATTTACCAGATAACATGGGTAAAAATATGCTTCTCGTTACTTATGATGGCCAAGTTTGGTATCCATCTTTATACGATCTTGATACTTCATTTGGAACTAGTTTTAATGGCCAAGAACTTTATAATTATTATAATTTAGTTTTAAATGGTCTTAATCATAATTTGTTTCAAAAATTAATTAATAATTTTGGCCAAGAAATTGCTGATCGGTACTTTACTTTACAAAAAGAATTTTTAAATGTTGATTATATTATGCAAGAATTTAATAACTTCGAAAATAAAATACCTACGGAAACATTTGCTAAAGAACAAGAACGTTGGCACAATATTCCCGGTTATGATTTAGACCAAGTTAAAGAATTTATGCAACTTCGAACACCAGAGATTGATAAATATATGACTAGTCTATATCCAAACGGAGAAAAACCAGAAGAAATTGTTGATACTCTAGCGCCTAAAGAAAAAGAAGAAACTAAAAATAAAACGACTGCAAAAGAAAATAAAAATGATAATAATAAATTACTAATTAGTCTAACCTCTCTTAGCTTTTTATTAGGTTTATTTATTGTTGCGATTAGAAAAAGGAAGCAATTTTAAATTTCTTCCTTTTTTAAATTTTTAAATATTTCGATAAGTATATTTTCGGGCAATTCTTCGGCCCGAACATTTTCAGTATAATTATTTACCATTAATATTGCATTTATTTTAGGCCAATCATAAGCTTGTAAATTATTTTTTAAGGTTTTTCGTTTTTGCTTAAAACAAGTTTTTAAAAATTGTTGATATTCTTCAATATCTAAATTTATTTTATTTTTTCTGGGGCTTAATTTTAAAACCATACTTTCAACTTTGGGCACCGGCCAAAAGGCTTTACGAGAAACATCACATACTTTTTCGATATCATAAAAATATTTTAAATAAAGGGTAAAATAACCATAATCTTTTGAATTAGGTTGCGCCATAAAACGTAAGCCTACTTCTTTTTGGACCATAATGATTAAAGATTCAAGCACTAAATTACTAGCAATTATTTTTTCTAAAATAGGCGTTGTAATATAATAAGGTAAATTACCGACAATATATAATTTATTATAGGTTATAGCCCTTAAATATTTATTTAAATCGGCTTTTAATATATCTTCATAAATAATATGAGCTTTATCATTTTCATAAGTTGTTAAAATAGGTTTTAAATCTTGATCGATTTCGAAAGCTAAATAATTAGTATCTTTGGAAGTTAAATGTTTAGTTAAAGCCCCGCGGCCAGGACCAATTTCTAAAATTAAGTCATTAGAAAAAGCTGGGATTTCCTTAGCTATTTTTTGGATAATATTATCATCGATTAAAAAGTTTTGGCCTAAGCTCTTCTTAGCTTTCATTACCCCAACCACTTCTTAAAACATCATACGTAATTGAACTTCGACCAATATATTTTAAAGCATATTCTTCGGATGGTACTAATAAATCTAAAGCATTGCCCCCGACACCGCGGTCTAAAACAATGGCAAACGTTTCATTTTCCGAAACGCGATTACTTTTAAAACGAACAATCGAACCACATGGTAAATTCTTCGATGAAGCCACAATGCGAACTACCCCATAATCTTTATCCGGATAAGTTACGGTTCCATCTTTAATATTATAACTTGGTTTGCAACCTAAGGTACCTCCACATAAAGGACAATTAAAAGCATAACCTGTAAGATCACCCGTGAAAGTATCTTTAGCTGCTAACTTATCTGATTTATTTATTTCCACAACCTTTAAAGCCATGGTTGTTAGATTAATAGTATTATTAACACTTTCATTTTCAATTTTAGTTTCATAAATATTATGACTAGTATTAGCCACTAAAACGATTAAAATAATCAATACTAATTTAACACTATAATTGATTAATTTTTTCATTGTTTCCTCCTTAATGGAACAATTAAATTATAGCAAAAATATTTGTTAAAGTCAAAAAAATGAGAGCAATTGGTTATAATTGGAATTTCCCAAATATTCGGAAGAAAAAAGAGCAATTTTTTTGCTCTTTAATCATTACATTTTGAAAAGTTTAGCAATATTTTGATTCGTAATTTTTGCCAGTTCTTCTAAGGAGATGCCTTTAAGATTGGCTACGAATTCAGCAATATTTTTAATGTACTTTGGTTCATTTTTTTCGCCGCGATAAGGATGGGGCATTAAATAAGGAGAATCCGTTTCTAAAATAATATTTTCTAAAGGAATTTCTTTATAAACATCTTTGATATTAGAATTTTTAAACGTAATTACCCCATTTACACCTAATAAATACCCCATTTTAATATAGATTTTCGCTACTTCTAAACTGCCTGAAAATGAATGAATAACACCTTTTAATTGATATTTTTTTAAAATATCAATGGTATCTTGCGTCGCTTCTCGGGAGTGGATTACTACTGGCATATGATATTTTTCTGCCAAAGCTAATTGATATTCAAAAAGCTTTTTTTGTTCTTCTTTCGAAGTTTTTTCATAGTGGTAATCAAGACCAATTTCGCCAATAGCAACGACTTTAGCCTTAGTTAAATTTTGTTCAACAAAATCTAAATCGGCTTGCGTATATTCATGAACATTCTCGGGATGAATACCAATTGCCCCATACATATAATCATTTTCCCTAATTAATTTTAAAACTTCAGTGTTTGATTTTTGATCACAACCATTGTTTATAACTTTCGTAATGCCATTAGCAAAGGCATTATTTTTTATTCTTTCTAAATCGTCATAATATTCGGAATATAAATGACAATGCGTATCGACAAACATAATTTACCTACTTAATATCAATTCGATCAAATAAATGAATAGCTTCGCCTAAAGTTTCGCCCACTTTTAGACCATGGCCAAATTCTTTTGTTGATGCTAAATCTTTATTTTCCGTATTTAATTGGGTAAATATTTTTTCGGCAGTGTCGGGCATAAAGGCTTGTAAGTAGACGGCACATATCCGAATACTTTCTAAAAGGACATGGAGAACTGTTCCCAATCTTTCATTATTTTGACTATCTTTAGCCAAAACCCAAGGGGTTGTATCATCAATATATTTATTGCATTTTCTTAAAATATTAAAGATTTCTTCAATGGCATCACCAACTTTTAGTTCATCCATTTTTTGCGATACCACTTTTCCTAAATTCTCAACACTGGCTATTAAAGCGTTATCTAAATCATTAAGTTGTCCTAAATTTTGAATAATGCCATCGAAATATTTATAATTCATGCTAATGGTCCGATTAACTAAATTACCTAAAATATTAACTAAATCACTATTAATTTTATCAATTAATAATTCGTGGGAAAAGATGCCATCGGATGCAAAAGGTATTTCATGAAGAAAATAATACCTTACGGCATCAACGCCAAACTCAGTTACTAAATCGTCGGCGTAAACTATATTGCCTTTGGATTTACTCATTTTACCATCATTCATAATAAGCCAAGGGTGACCAAATACTTTATGCGGAAGTGGTAAATCCAAACTCATTAAAAAGCAAGGCCAATAAATCGTATGAAATCGAATAATGTCTTTACCAACTAAATGAAGATCGGCCGGCCATTTATAACTAAATTCTTCGGTTTTATTATCAACATCATAACCAATGTTGGTAATGTAATTAGTTAAAGCGTCTAGCCAAACATAAACTACATGTTTAGGATCAAAATCCACGGGTATGCCCCAACTAAATGAGGTTCTAGAAACACATAAATCTTGTAAGCCCGGTTTTAAAAAGTTATTAATCATTTCATTTTTCCGCGATGCAGGTTCAATAAAATCCGGATGACTTTCTAAATATTCTTCTAATCTTTTTTGATATTTTGATAATTTAAAAAAATAAGCTTCTTCACACTTTTCTTGAACTTCGCGGCCACAATCCGGACATTTGCCATCGACTAGTTGCGATTCGGTCCAAAATGATTCACAAGGTGTACAATAAAGACCTTTATATTCATCTTTATAAATATCTCCTTTATCATACATATATTTAAAAATATGTTGGACAACTTCTTCATGATGTTTATCAGTCGTGCGCACAAATTTATCGTAACTAGTATTCATTATATCCCAAATATTTTTAATTTCGCTAGCAACATTATCAACATAAGCTTGAGGTGTAATGCTAGCTTCTTTAGCTTTAAGCTCAATTTTTTCGCCATGTTCATCGGTTCCGGTTTGCAGATACACATCATAACCTTCTAACCTTTTAAAACGCGCAATAGCATCGGCTAAAACAATTTCATAAGTATTACCAATATGGGGTTTACCCGAAGTATAAGCAATCGCCGTACTAATATAATATTTTTTATCTTTCATCAATTTCACCTTTCTTTAACACTCTTTTTATTTCATAAATATTTTTAATTGTTGGGACCTCGTACATTCGATCATCCTTACTAATTAGAATTCCTTTCATTCCTAAATCTAACGCCCCTTTAATATCTATTTCGTAAGAATCGCCAACCATGAGACATTCTGTAGGATAATAATTACCCGCGGCTAATAAATAACTATTAGGGTTTGGTTTGATATATTCATCGCCGCCAATTACTTCGTTAAAAAAATGCGCAATGCCCGCGGTTTTTAACCGAGCAAATTGACTACACCGAAACCAATTAGTTAAAACTGCTAGTTCATAATCAAAAGATAATTCTTCTAATAATTGGTTTAATCTTGGTTCTTTCGGACTAACATAACCTAAATATTGTAAATACTTTTCAAAAAATTCTTTGGGAGCTTGAATATGATAAACATTATAAAAATGTTGTTGAAAATCATCTAAATTAAAATTAGCATATATTTTTTCATAAGTACTAGCAAATTCACTTTGCCGATGATAATCTAAATTAATTTTAAATTCTGCTAAAACTTTTTTAAAAGCCACCAAATACTCGGGTTGCCAATTAATTAATGTGCCATCTAAATCAAAAATTACTTTCTTTATCATAAACCAACCTCCAAAAGAAAAAAGCCATCAACTAAGGACGGGATTTACCCGCGGTACCACCTTAATTCATGACTTATCATGCTCTTTCAATCTTAACGCGACTTCACGATTTAACTCCCAAATTCATACTCCTTAGATTCCTTTATTTCTCTTCCACCAATTAAGAAACTCTCTCTAAAATTTCTCTAAGTACCCATTTGTTCTTCGTTAATTACCAATATTTTAGCAAAAAAAAATTGATATTTCAACAAATATCAACTTTGTCGGCTAGAATTTTGGCCATAAATTTAATTAAAATTTTATAATCTTCTTTTCTGGGCGTTTTAAAAATAACTAAACCCAAAGAATCCATAGAAGAAATAATGGGAACAATGCTAAAATAACCTTCAATTTTTTCATTTTCAAAATTTAAACTTTCACTATTTTCACTAAAATAGTTCTCGCGTTCATCAATTAAATTAATTAATTTGCTATTTATATTTTTATTAACAATGGTTGATTCAATATTCGAACACACTACTTTTTCACGATCTGTCAAATAAATTTCGGCATCAATTAAGGAAGATAATAAATTAATAAGCTTCTTACCTATTTCTAAAAAAGAATGAATTTGATAATGTTTTTTTAAACAGATAGCATCATCATCAATAAATATTTCTAAATTTTCGCCATCGCGAATACTTAAATTTCTTCTTATTTCTTTAGGGATAACAATGCGCCCTAATTCATCTATTTTTCTTGTTACACCGGTCGTTTTCAAATACTTCACTCCAATTCATTTCACCATTTAGTTTGGAGGATTCTTTAAAATTTATACTATAATACTTTTTCTAATAATGTAACAATGTAAAAAATAAAATGTTTTTCTAAATTTTTATAAAATAATTGAATAATTATTCGTTTATTAACATATTTGATATTAAAACTACGTGTTAAAGCTAAGGCTTCTATTAAAAGTTTATCGCCTTTAATGGTATTTGATAATTCTTCCGGCAATTCAATTTCAATCATCCGATCAGTTTGCGTTACGCGTTTTATTCCATGTTTCTGAACAATTTTTTCAAACCATTCTTCGTACATATAAACTAAAATATCATCATTAACTTTCCCAAAGCGATCCTCTAATTCTTGTTTTATTTCGAGCATTTTGTCATAAGAATCAATTTCATTAATTTTTTGATGGATTTCAATTTTAACATCTTCATCACTAACATAGTCATCACTGATATGGGTCGCCACATTAATTAAAGCATTAACTTCTTCATCTTCATGGACTGCAATTCCTTGTTGTCTTTTCATTTCATCTTCAATCATTTTCATATATAAAGATATCCCGACGGAATCGACAAATCCAGCTTGCGATGCTCCAAAGATATCACCAGCTCCGCGGATACTTAAATCGCGCATGGCAATGCGATAACCACTACCTAATTCGGTGAAATCTTTTATCGTTTCTAATCTTTTAATGGCAATTTCATTTAAAACTTTATTTTTCGCATAAAGCAGATAAGCATAAGCAATTCGATTACTTCGTCCAACCCGACCTCTTATTTGATAAAGTTGGGATAAACCAAACCGGTCGGCATCATGGACAATTAAAGTATTAACATTCGGAATATCAATGCCACTTTCAATAATCGTGGTACAAATTAAAATATCATATTTTCCTTCCACAAAGTCGGTCATAATATTATCGAGTTTATTTTTTTCCATTTGCCCATGAGCAAAAGTAATTCGGGCTTCGGGAATTAAAGATGCTATATGGGCAACATATTTTTCAATGGATTCAACATAATTATAAAGAATAAAGACTTGACCATTCCGCGAAAGTTCCTTATAAATGGCATCACGAATTATTAAATCATCTTCTAAAACAACATAAGTTTGCACTGGATATCGGTTAACGGGCGGCGTATCAATCACGGACAAATCCCTTAAGCCAGACATGGCCATTTTTAAAGTCCGCGGAATCGGCGTCGCACTTAAAGTTAAAACATTAACATCTTTTTTAATTTTTTTAATTTTTTCTTTATGCGTAACGCCAAAACGTTGTTCTTCATCAACGACTAAAAGGCCTAAATTTTTAAAACCAATATCATCACTTAAAAGGCGATGGGTACCAATTACTAAATCAATTTTACCATTTTTTAAATCTTCAATTATTTGTTTGGCATGGGCTGGCGTGACATGCCGATTTAATAACGCAATTTCAATCGGCCAATCTTTAAATCTCTCTAATGCGACTTGATATTGTTGTTTCGAAAGAATAGTTGTCGGACATAAATACATAACTTGGCGATTATTTAAAATAGTTTTAAATATTGCTCGCATGGCTACTTCCGTTTTGCCAAAGCCCACATCACCACATAATAAACGGTCCATGGGTGAAGCTTTTTTTAAATCTTCATTTATTTCTCTAATCGTTTTTTCTTGATCTTTCGTAAGTACATAAGCAAAAGTTGAAGCAAAAGTCTCTTCTTCGGGATAATCTTGATACTTTTCGCCAATGACGCTTACTCTTTCCTTATAAAGTTTAATTAAATCCGCGGAAATATCTTTTATTTTCTTTTCAATATAATTTTTCGTTTTTACCCAGTTTAAACTACCTAATTTATTTAGTTTAGGGGCACTACCTTCTTTATCCGAATATTTATAAATCGTTGAGATTTTTTCTACGGGAACATAAATTTTATCCGTGCCTTCATAGCCAATTTCAATAAAATCTTTCGTAACACCATGCACGGTTAAAGTTTTAATTCCACGATAGATGCCAATGCCATGAGCTAAATGAACAACATAATCGCCTTGATTTAATTGATCAAAATTATTTATTTTCTTCCCAATGCGATAATTATTTTTATAATTTATAGTTTGATGCCGAACTTCTTCCAAATCATTTTCACTAATAACAACATATTTATCAATTATAAAACCATGCCCAAGTTTTTGATTTAAAAATTTAGCATGCGGAATAAAGGCTAAAATTTGGTCTTTTTGTTTCTTCGTAGATAAACAAAAATATACTTCTTTCCCTTTTTTTTCATAGGCTAAGACGTCACTAGCCAGTTTTTCAAAATTTAAATTATAATTAGGTATTGTAGTCGCATTATAATTATCTTTATTAGAACCAAAGCGATTTAAATAAACCGTGAATTGGGGATTAATATCTTCCCAATTAAACATTAACTTATCTTTAGTTTGCATACTTTCTTGATATTTAAAAATATCTTCTTGGAGCTTTTCATAAGCGGCTTTTATTTGTTCCTTATCAATAAAAATAACATTAGGATTATTAGCATAATCATATAAAGAATTGATATCTTTTGTTTTAATTTCATCCACCGCTTTAAGCGTAATTTGGGAAATTTCTTTTAAAGAGCGTTGACTATTTTCATCAAAATAACGAATTGATTCAATAACATTACCATCATATTCAATTCTTATAGGATGATCTTCATCTATCGCAAAAATATCAACGATAAAACCCCGCGTGGCATATTCCCCCGTTTGGGTAACTAAAGAATCTTTTTGATAACCTAAAGCTTGAAGGTGCGCTTCTAAATCTGCTCTTTTTAAAGTATCATTTATTGCTAGTGATATCGTGTTATTAGTATTTTTCCCCGGCAAAAATTTTAAATAACCCATCAGATTTGTTACAACAAGCATCGTTTTTTCTTCTTTTAATTTGCTTAAAGTTTCTAATCTTTTATATTTTAAATCCGGACTTTCCGCGACAATCATCGATGATAAAAAATCATCCATCGGAAATAAATAAACATTATCTTGATAAAGCATTAAATTATTATAAATAATATTTGCTTCATATAAACTATTGGTAACAATTAAAGTAGTATTTTTCGTAATAGCAAAAAGATTATGCGTGTATAACGAACATAATTCATGAGTTAAACCCGATATCTCAGTATTATTATCATATTTAAAAATGCTATCTAAAAAATCCATAATTACCTCTTATTTAGTATTATAAATATTCATTGTCCTTTCAATACCATTATTTATAAAAGAATCAATAATTTCATTAAAGATTGGTTGCATTTCTTCTAATTTGGCAATTTCTTCATCTGTTAATTTACCTAAGACAAATTCAAGAGCCTTAAGTCTTTTTTCGCGACGAATACCAATTTTAAGCCGCGAAAAAGCATTAGTTCCTAAAGCCGTAATAATTGAATTTATCCCATTGTGACCACCAGAGCTACTATTTCTTTTTAATTTATATTTACCAAAATCAATATCGAAATCATCTTGGATTACTAAAATATCATCCATATCTATTTTAAAGTAATTGACAATTTCGCTAACGGCAAGGCCGGAAGCATTCATAAAAGTCTTGGGTTTTAAAAAGAATATTCTTTCATTATTTATTCGCAATTCGGCAAACCATCCATAGAATTCATTTTGCCAATAAACATTCCCTAAATAATTATCAATAACCCTAAAACCAATATTATGTCTAGTTTTTTCGTATTTTTTTTCCGGATTACCTAAACCAACAATTAATTTCATTTAATCCTCCTTAAAAAGATGTTGATAACTAGTTAAGTTATTAACATTGATAATTTTATTTATCTTTATACCACTTTTTCCATGTTTTTGGAAGGCTAAAAGCACAATTTTTAATTCATTTTCTTTGGTCGCAATCGGTTGTAATACTTTTAGACTTAATTTATTTTTGGTCGCTTCTATTATTATTTCATCTAAACGTTCGGGACGATGCACTAAATAAAAGGTGCCATTATCTTTTAAAATAGTCCCAACAATTTGAAAAATTGTGGCTAAATCAATTGTTACTTCATGCCGCGCTTTTGTCTTAATATCGCATTTATTTAATTCTTTAACATTCGTATATTTAAAATAAGGGGGATTACAAATTATAACATCAAAATATTTCCCGGGAAATATTTTCGGTATTTCCCGAATGTCATTATTATATATTTTAATTTGCTTTTCCAAATTATTAACTTGAATGGATTTTTGAGCCAATTCATAAACTTCTTCTTGAATTTCAAAGCCAATTATTTCATCGGAAGTTTTAGTTGATAAAATTAAAGGAATCGGTGCATTACCAGTGCACATATCTAAATATGTTTTATTTCTTTTTACATTTACAAATTCGGCAAGTAAAATCGAATCCAAAGAAAATTTAAAACCATTCTTTTCTTGATAGATAAAACGATTTGAATAATCAAACAAATCGTTTTTAACTATATTTTCATTTAACATAAAATTCCTCTTTATTGCCATCAACAATCGCACTATATTTTCTTTCTAAAATACTAACACTAACAACTTGGCCTTCCCCTTTTTCGGTTTTTATCTTTTGCCCTATTTGGGGCATTCCTTTATTATTTTCTAAATAATTTTCATCTTCATAGGCTAAACAACATAAAAGCCGTCCACAAGAACCATTTATTTTATTAGGATTTAAAGCTAAGTTTTGATTCTTGGCCATATTCATGGTAATGCCATCCATTTTATTTAAAAAGCGCGTACAACAAAGTTCTTCGCCACAGACCCCAACGCCACCAACTTTCTTGGCTTTATCGCGCGCCCCAATTTGGTGAAGTTCAATTCGGGTATGATAAATAGATGCTAGTTTTCTTGCTAAATCACGAAAGTCCACCCTAGTATCAGAAGTAAAATCAAATAATAATTGCGTCCGATCAAACGAAAAACGAGCACTGATAACATTCATATTTAAATTAAAATCTTTTACTAAAGCGATACATTTTTTCTTTGCTTCTTCGGCATCTTTTAAATTTTCATAAAATAAGTTTTCATCTTTTTTAGTCGCTTTTCTGACAATTTCTTTAAATTCCTTGCCACTGGTTTTCACTTCGACTTCATTTAGAATTTTGCCATATTGCAAGCCATTTTCAGTATCAACGATAACATAATCATTTACTTCTAGTTTATCGTCATAACGAAAATTATAAGCTTTATTACTATCTTTAAAAACTACACTATACACATTGGCCATTTTCATCACTCAATTCTATAATATATTTATCTAATAATAGTTCAATATTGGCATTAGTATTTATATCATCTAAAAATTGGATTAATAACTTTAGCCGAAATCGTAAGGCTGCACTTGTTAAATTTTTTAAGGGAGTAAAACTTTCACGCTTTTCATATTGGGCTAAATAAATTTTAAATATTTCTTTAAATACTAATTCAATATCTTTCCGTTCATTAAATTTATTTAATATTATGCTTTCATTATACATAATTTTAGCATTTTTTTCTAGTTCTGTTTTTGTTATATATTCTTGGGCAATAGTTTGATAAATTTCCTCATCATTGACACTTTCTAAATCATAAAAAATAGTTAACAATTCACATCTACTTTTAATAGTAGGGATAACATTATTTAAATTAGTTGTGATTAAAAATCCTAAAATATTATCGCCTGGTTCTTCAATAAATTTAAGCATGGTATTTGCCGATGCTCCGTTTAATTTATCCGCATTTTTAATTATATAAATATTATTTTGAGTATAAATTGGTTTAAAACTAAATCTTCTTTTTAAATCTAAGACTTGTTCTTTTTTGATATTATTGCCATCAGGTTCAATAACTACTAGAGATGGTAAAGAGGCTAAATTAGTTAAATTACAAAGATTACAATTATGGCAATTTTCTTGATATTCTTTTTCGCAATTAATATTTTTAATTACATTTATTAAATCTTCATAAAGCTTGTCCATATTATTTGTTTCAATTAAATAAACATGAGCCATTTTTTCCTCATGATATAAATTAATCAAATTTTGTAACTTCTTAACTGCTGCCACCTTTCCTCCTATATTAAAATAAAAAATATGCCAATCAACGATAATAATCCAGGGAGTCCCAAAATAGCTACAACGGCAATGGTAATAATATTGATAGGAATAAAAATATTCATTCCTGTTGCAATTAAATCAAATCCATATATAAAACAAAAGGCTAAAATAACATTTTTTAATATTTTTAAAATTACTTTAGAAATTGTCTTCATATATCTAACCTCAATTAAATATATGGACTTGTCCGCGATTTTATTCAGATATTTTTTTCCGATCTTCTAAAGCTTTATCCAAAGTTATAATATCTAAATAATCAATTTCGGCTCCCATCGGAATACCATAAGATAATCTTGATATAACAATATTTTTCTTTTCAAATATTTTCTTAATATATAATGTTGTTGTTTCTCCTTCAACGGTTGATTTTAAAGCCAAGATTAATTCTGGCTTTTTTAAATTTTCGACTCTTTTTACTAAAGAACTTAAATTTATATTCTCCGGGCCAATATTATCAATGGGGGAAATTAAACCATTTAACACATGATAAACCCCAGTGTAATTACCCACATTTTCAAATTTAAAAACACTTTTATCATCTTCTACTATGCAAATTAAATTTTTATCTCGATTTTCATTGGCACAGATCGAACAAATTTCTGATTCCGATAAATGACCACATATTGTACAATTCGTTAAACTTTTCTTTAAATCTTTTAAAGTATCTGCGAAAGATTGTAGTTCTTCATCATCTTGGGTATAAGTAGCCATAGCCATTCTCTCGGCATTTTTTTCTCCAATACCCGGCAACTTTTTATAAAAATTTATTAACTTTTGAATTGGTTTGGGATAAACTTCGTTATTCATTTTACATCAATCCGCTCATAGCTGAATATTGGCCTAGCTTTTTTTCCGTTTCTTCATCAATTTTCTTAAAAGCATCTTTAATCGCTAAAAGAATCATATCTTCTAACATTTCCTTATCTTCTGCAGAAATATCGCCTTCTTTAGTTATTTTAAATGACTTTAATTCTTTTTTGCCATTAAAAGTAACTTCAACCCATTCATATTTCCCGGGAAATATTTCCTTGTCAATTTCTTCTTTCTTTTTAGTTATTTCTCTTTGCAATCTTTGCGCTTGAGCCATTAAATTTTGCATATTCATAATTTTTTCCTCCTTTTAATTTATTTCTATTTTTGAACTATCAAAAATGTTATTGGCTAATTCTTCTAATTTATTGTTATCTTCGTCTATCACTAGCTTTTCTTCCATTAAAGTATATTTATAACCTTTTTTTATATTAGTAATATACTCTTCTTTGGTTTTTGCCCATTCGCTAGTTTCTAAAGCCACCAGTTTTAACTCTTTTTGCATTTTCTTTTTTAATTCATCTTCCAGATTATTTATTTCTAAATTTAATTCATTATCTTGATGTTTAATACTCGTAGTAATAATAGCATAAGAAGCCGAAGCCGCGACGGGTTCAGTATCTTCAATTAATCCCTTATATTGGTTAGAAATTTTAACTTTAAAATCTGACCAAATAGTTTTTAATTCATTCAAATTTTGTTTATTAGCTTCGGTTAAACAGTTATTTATTCTTATATGCTTTTTATTTTTTATTTCTTCTGTTGGTTTTATCTTTTTTGGTTCTTTTGCTTCTTGTTTAAGTATGGTTTTTGGTTCTTCTATCTTTTCTTCTTTAATAGGTTTGACAATTGTTTCTACTTTAACTTCAGGCTTTATCGATTCTTGATTAGGTCCCGCGAAGATTTCTAATAAAATCATTTCTAAAATAATATAAGGATTTACATTGAGATTTATTTTATTTAAAAAATCGTTTAAATCTAAAATTATTTTCTTAATTTTTTGATAATTTAGTAATCCTTCATTGCCTTGTTCTAAAACAACAATGGCTTTTTTACTTAATAATTCAATAAGTTTTTTAGTAACTACTTTATAATTTAAATTAGTTTTCTTTAATTCATCAATTATATTAATTGTATTTTTTAGATCATTTGCATCTAAATAATCAATTAATTTTTGAATTTTTATTAAGGATACTGATCCCAGTTCTTTAACCACTAAATCAAGATTTATTTTGATTTTTTCTTTTGATAATTGGTCTAACATGCTTAAAGCATCTCTTAAACCACCATCCGATAGTTCGGTTATTTCTTTTAAGCCCTCAATATCGTAATCAATTTTTTCTTGTTCGCAGATATTTTGTAATTGTTTCGTAATTAAATCGTCGGAAATACGGAAAAATTCGTACTTTTGACATCTTGAAACAATAGTTATGGGAACATTTTCAATATTCGTTGTGGCCAAAATAAAAATTACATGACTTGGTGGTTCTTCTAAAGTTAATAATAAAGCATTAAAAGCACTTTGACTTAGCATATGAACTTCATCAATAATGTAAACTTTATATTTGGAAGATGTCGGCATTAGTTTAACATTGTTAATCAATTCTCTTATTTCATCAACCCCATTATTAGAAGCCGCATCAATTTCAATTATATCGGGATTATTGCTAAAATTTTGACAATTTAAACACTTTCCACAGGCTTCACCATCAACTGGTTCTAAACAATTTATTGTTTTAGCAAAGATCCGGGCCATACTTGTTTTGCCGGTACCACGGGGACCCGCGAATAAATAAGCATGAGATATTTTATCATTTATAATCGAATTTTTTAAGATTTTTACAGTAGATTCTTGACCAACAACTTCTTTAAAAAAATTAGGTCGATATTTACGATACAAAACTTTATAGCTCATAAGATGCCTCCTGAAATATATATAATAATTATACCATAAATATTGAATTTTTTATCTTTTATTTTGAAAAAAATTTGCTAATAATTGGGCATAATTATTGACCATTTTTACTTGACTAAATTTAGTTTTATAGTACTCTTTTTTATCAGTTGTTTTATCCAATAAATAATACACGTTCTTTATTCTAGATTGTTTAATAATACTTTCACACATACTACATGGTTTTAAAGTAACATATATTTCACAATCATCTAATTTCCATGTTTTTAATTTTTTACTAGCTTTGGTTATAACATTTACTTCGGCATGGCCTAAAATATTATGCTTTTTTTCGCGATTATTATAGCCTTTAGCAATTACTTTATTATTTTGAACAATTACACAACCAACCGGAACTTCATTTCGATTAAAAGCTTTTTGAGCTTCTTTTATTGCTAAATTCATATATTTTTCTTGCATTTTAAAATCACCTCAAATAAAAAGTGCACACAAATAGGGATTGATGTGGCTGCTATCTTCCGATTCTGACCAAGTTACAATATATTTGTTGCACGCCAATATTTTAGCAAAGTTTATTAGGTTTTTCAAGTAAAATATAAACGCAAACATTTGTTCTTTTAATAAATGTTTCACGTGAAACATTTATCATTTTATTATTTATTTAATTTTATTAAGTAAAATATCATTTGTAACATTATATGTATAATTATATTATAAATTAAACGAATTTACTGTATTATTAAAAAATTACTATTTAGCTAATAATATAAAAACTACATACTATTTTTCTTAAATTATTTTTATTTTATTAAAACCAACCATAAATTTCTATTGTAAAATTTTTGATTATTTAATTCATTTTTTAAATCAATATTTTTATAATATTGAATTTATATATAAATAGTATTTTCTATATTTTTGAAATCTCATATTTTTTATATACCGAACTATTTTAATTTATATTAGTTTTTTTATTTATAGTGAATTATATTACTTAGAAAAATAGTATAGTTACTAACTTATTAATTATATTTAAATTAATGCATTTAAAAACAATGTTTCACGTGAAACATTGTTTTCTATTATTCATTATTGCTAGTAGTATCTTTTTCAATCGTTGATTCAGATTCAGATTCAGATTCTTGTTCTTCTTCTACTTCCTTGTCAACTAAACTAATTGTTGAAACTTTTTGATTATCTTTCAAATGAATCAATCTTACACCTTGAGCATTTCGACCTAACGTATTAATTTGATTTAATGGCATCCGCATTGTCATACCAAAATTAGTTATTATAATTAAATCTTGATCATTATTTGAAACAAGAATATCAACCAATACGCCGTTCTTGTCGGTAATATTTAAAGCTTTAACTCCTTTACTACCTCGTTTAGTTTGCCTAAAATCACAAACTTTTGTTTGTTTGCCGTAACCCTTTTCCGTTACTAATAGAATGGTGTCAGTTTCATTAACTATTTCACAGCAAATGCAGTTGGCATCGGTTCCTAAATTAATACCTTTAACACCACTCGCAGTCCGGCCCATGATTCGAATATCATTTTCATTAAATTTAACCATTCGACCGTGACTAGACCCTAACAATACTAAGTTTTCACCGGTTGTTTTGCGAACAGCAATTAATTCATCATCGTTTTTCAAAGTTATACATTTCTTACCAGATGTCCGAATATTTTCAAATTCAGTAAGCAAAGTTTTCTTAACAATACCTTTTTTCGTAGCAAATAACAAGTATTTGGCTTCATCTTCCTTACTATGTTTAATAATTGAGTTAATGCTTTCATCTTTTTCTAGTTGTAATAAGTTAATAATTGGTAATCCTTTAGCTTGGCGACTGAATTCTGGTATTTCATAACCTTTAATTCGATAGACTTTACCTTTATTAGTAAAGAACATTACATAGTCATGACTTGATAAATTAATCATAGCCTTAACAACGTCATCATCGTTTGTTTGCATTCCTTTAATACCTTTACCACCACGTCTTTGCGCTTTAAAAGTATCAGAAGTGGTTCGTTTTATATAACCTTTTTCCGTTAATACTACTAAAATATCTTCATTAGGAATTAAAGATTCATCTTCAATATAATCGATGGCCGTTAAATCAATCTTAGTTCTTCTTTCGTCACCATATTTATTTTTGATTTCGGTAAGTTCATCTTTAATAACCGCATCAATTTTCTTAGGATCAGCAAGTAAAGCTCTTAATTCTTCAATTTCTTTTAATAATTCGGCAAGTTCAGATTCAATTTTATCTCTTTCTAAACCAGTTAAACGACGTAGACGCATTTCAAGGATAGCCGCGGTTTGGGCTTCACTTAAGCCAAATTGGGCCATTAACTTAGTCTTAGCTTCTTCATCATCCATAGCCCCCCGAATTATTTTAATTACGGCATCAATATTATCTAAGGCAATTTTTAATCCTTCTAAAATATGAACTCTTTTTTCATCTTTATCTAAATCAAATTGCGTTCTTCTGATAATTACTTCGCGTTGATAATCAACATATTTTGTTAAAATATCCTTTAAGCCTAAAGTTCTTGGAACTCCATGATCTAACATTAAGAAAATTATGCCAAAATTAGTTTGAAAAGCCGTATGTTTATATAAATTATTTAAAATAACTTGAGCGTTAGCATCCTTCTTAAGGGTAATAGTTATTTTAACCCCATTTTTTAAATCCGTATGATAATCAGAAATACCCTCTAGAACTTTACTATGAACAAGTTCGGCTACTTTATTTTTTAATTCTTCGGTATTTACCCCATAAGGAACTTCATCAACAACGATATATTGTCGACCATTTTTTTCTTCAATGGTAGCTTTACTGCGGATTGTAATTGATCCGCGACCAGTTTCATAAGCTTGTTTAATACCGGAATTACCTAGAATAATACCGCCTGTTGGAAAATCAGGTCCTTTAACAATTTGCATTAAACCTAAAGTATCTATTTCCGGATTATCAATAACGGCGATACATCCATCAATTACTTCACTTAAATTGTGAGGTGGTATATTGGTCGCCATTCCGACGGCAATCCCCATAGTTCCGTTTACTAAAACATTAGGGAAACGGCTTGGTAAGACTTGAGGTTCTTTGCGCGTATCATCATAGTTATTATCAAAATCCACCGTATTTTTATTAATATCGCGTAATAATTCCATAGAAATCTTAGCCAGTCTTGCTTCCGTATAACGATAAGCGGCGGCGCCAGATCCGGCGATATTACCAAAGTTACCATGGCCATCAACTAACATATAACGATAGTTAAAGTCTTGGGCCATTCGAACCATGGCTTCGTAAATTGAAGAGTCACCATGAGGGTGATATTTACCCATAACATCCCCAACAATCGTGGCACTTTTCCGATGTTGTTTATCAGGTGTTAAACCATTTTCCAACATATCGAATAAAATTCGCCGATGCACCGGTTTTAAACCATCTCTTAAGTCAGGTAAAGCCCGGGATGTAATAACACTCATTGAATACTTTAAGAAAGAATTTTCGATTTCATCAACGATGTTATTCATTGCTAGTCGATCTTTAGGTGTTTCTTCAATTTCAATTTCTTCTTCGGCATTATCAATTTCTTCGTTTACTTGTTCTTCTGTTACTTTTTCATCATCCATAACTAAAACCTCCTAAATATCTAAATCGGTAGCAAATTGGGCATTATCTTCAATAAATTTCCGTCTTGGTTCGACTTCTTCACCCATAAGTTTGCTAAATGAAGCATCGGCTTCAATAATATCATCAACGGTAATTCTTCTTAAAATTCGTTTATTAATATCCATAGTTGTTTCATTTAATTCTTCGGGATCCATTTCCCCTAGTCCTTTCATCCGAAGCAATACATAGTTAGTATTTTTTTCTTGTAATTTGGCTAAATATTCATCTCTTTCCGCATCATCTAAAACGTATTTAATGGTCTTACCATGTTTGATGCAATATAAAGGTGGTTGGGCCGCATACACATGGCCTTGTTCCACGATTTGCCGAAAATACCGATAGAATAACGTTAATAAAAGTACTCTGATATGGTCACCATCGACATCGGCATCGGTCATAATAATGATTTTATCGTATCTTAATTTATCAATATCAAATTCTTGACCAATTCCGGTTCCAAAAGCCGTAATTATCGTTCTTATTTCATCGTTACTTAAAGCTTTATCTAAACGGGCTTTTTCGACATTTAAAATCTTACCTTTTAAAGGCAAAATAGCTTGATGCATACTATCGCGACCTTTAATTGCTGAACCACCGGCACTATCCCCTTCGACTAAAAATATTTCACAAGTTGTTGGGTCTTTTTCTTGGCAATCAACAAGTTTTCCCCCAAAGTTAACATGCGTATCTAAATCACTTTTCCGTGATGCTTCCCTAGCTTTTTTCGCCGCGATTCTCGCCCGAGATGCCGTTAAACATTTATCAATAATTAATTTGGCTACATCAGGATGTTCTAATAAATATCTTTCAAAACCATTGCCAAAAACATCATTGGCAATTTTTCTGACTTCAATATTACCTAATTTAGTTTTAGTTTGACCTTCAAATTGGGGATCCGGATGCTTACAAGAAATAATCATTGTTAGACCTTCTCTAACATCATCACCCGTTAAAGAATTATCGCCTTCTTTAATTATTTTGGCATTCTTCGCATAATTGTTAATTATTCTCGTTAAGGCATTTTTCACCCCATCTTCGTGGGTTCCACCTTCATAGGTATTAATATTATTGGTATAAGAATAAATCGCCGGAATATAGCCATCATTATATTGACACGCTACTTCAATTTGAATTCCATTGCTTTCCCCTTCTAAATAAATTACATCATCATGAATGGTTGTTTTATTTTTATTAAGCATTTGGACATATTCAATAATTCCTCCATTATAAAGGAAAGTATCACTTTTTTCATCTTCTCTTTTATCATAAAGATTAATCCGAAGTCCTTTATTTAAATAGCAAATTTCTTGTAATCTTTTATATAACGTATCGTAATTATAGATTGTGGTTTCTTTAAATATTTCCGGATCAGCTTTAAATCTAACTGTTGTTCCCGTCCGATTTTCTTCACATTCGCCAATTACTTTTAAAGGTTCGACTGGTTTACCTCCATTTTCAAAACGTTGATAAAATATTTGTTTATCCCGATAGACTGTTACTTCTAACCATTCGGATAAAGCATTAACAACACTTGCTCCAACCCCATGTAGACCTCCTGAAACTTTATAACCTTCGCCACCAAATTTACCACCAGCATGCAAAATCGTAAAAATTGTTTCAATGGTTGATAAGCCCGTTTTATTATTGATTCCGGTTGGCATTCCGCGACCATCATCCCGAACTTCAATAATGTTACCTTTATCAACAATTACTTCAATATCATCACAAAAACCGGCTAAAGCTTCATCTACGGCATTATCGACAATTTCCCAAACTAAATGATGTAAACCTTTTTCACCTGTAGTTCCAATATACATCCCTGGCCGTTTTCGAACCGCTTCTAATCCTTCTAAAACTTGAATATCACTATCTGTATAGTGTCTTTTTTCTTCATCCATTTTTTACCTCCACTTTTCCATTTGTTACTTTATAAATCCGACTTTCATTTATTAAATTTTTAGGAATACTTTTAATATCTGTTGTCGTAATAAATGTTTGGACTTCATTATTTAATAATTTTAAAATATTAGCTATTTTTTTCTTATCTAATTCACTAAATAAGTCATCTAAAATTAAAATAGGATAATATTTTAGAACATCTTTAATTAATCTAACTTCGGCGATTTTCATAGCTAAAATCGCGTTTTTCATTTGGCCTTGACTGCCCCATTCTTTTAGTTTATGACCATCTAAAATAAATTCAAAATCATCGTGATGGGGACCAATTAATGTCTTACCAATCGCCATTTCTTTACTATAATATTTGCGATAAACTTCTAAAAGCTCTTTTTCCGTCTTATTATAAGTCGATATATAATTTACTTTTAATTCACCACTTCCAAAGATGGTTTGATATATTTCGGTAATATAAGAATTAATTTGGGCAATAAATTCATACCGATATTTATATATTTTTTTTCCATATTCTACGAGCTTTTTCGTTAAAATATCTAAATACTGCCGCGAAGCATTACCATATAAATATAATTGTTTTAAATATGCATTTCGTTGTTTTAAAATTTTATTATAATTACTTAATAAAATTAAATATTCTTTAAATATTTGACTAATTTCAATATTTAAGACCTTTCTTCTTTCACTAGGACTAGAATTAATTATTTCCGTATTGCTCGGATAAAAAATAACTACTTGAATTTTGGTGACATATTCACTTATTTTTTTGATCTTATTATTATCAATTTCGACTTTTTTGCCTTCATTACTTATTTCTACTTTAAAATTTGCTAAATCATCTTTTTTCAATATTTTGCCTTCAACATAAGCATTGCTCTTGCCTTTTTGAATTAAATATTTATCATTATTTATCCGAAATGATTTCGTTAAAGCAAGTAAATAAATAGCCTCCACTAAATTGGACTTACCAGTTCCATTATCTCCATAAATAATATTTAATCCTTCATTAAAAGCTATGGCTAAATTATCATAATTACGAAAATTAACAAGTTTTAAATTACGAATTTTCATTTTTGGCCTCTTTTTTGTCAAATATTTTAATTTTTAATGCATTTATGTATACCTATATGCAATTATAATTATATCACAAATATTGGCTTTTTTAAAGCAAATTTACATTTTTTTGCTTTTTTTGAACTTATTTTCTTAATAAAAAAAGAGCAATTAATTGATAACACTTTATCATTTGATTTTTAAAGATATTATAAGAGATTAAAAATAAAGTTTTTTCATTATTTTTAAAGGTAACTTCCACATAATTTTTAATTTTTTTAAAACTTAAAACATTATTATAAACAAACCAAATATTATTTTGATTACGGTCACTTTCCATCGGAAATAAAATAATATTTTTCTTTTCATCTAAAATAATTGGGACTTTACTATTTATCTGTAAGAAAAATCTGGCACTTGCTTTCCTACCTTCGTAACTTGAACCAAAATAATTACAATTTTCATCTAATATTGTATTAAGTGAAATAGGCAAAATCACTTTATTATTTTTTTCCATAATTTCACTTTGTTTATTGTTTTTAATTAAATAATACGTACTTTCATTAATAATATATTTCATAACTTTCCCCCAGAAATAAAATATATTATACATAACAAAATTCCAAAAATTGTCGAATTAACGAAAAAAAGAAACTTTTACATTTCTTTTTTGATTTTTTCTCTTTTTAAAACTAACTCTCCCGCGACTTGTTTAGAATTATTTAAGTTTACAAATTCTTGATTAGAAAAAGAATATTTAGTAACAAAATTATTAATAATCGCCTCAATTTCATCATCTATATAATTTATTTTTAAATAATTAATAATTTCATTTTCTTCAATATTGGGATTTATTTTGATTTGTTCTTCTTCTTTCACTAAATATTTAGCCATATAACCTAAATCTTCTAAATCTGAATTTATTTCAAAAAATGTTAATCCTCTTTTTTTGATTTCTTCATCGACATAAGCAAAAAAGTCGGCAACTATTTTTAGATTTAAACTCCTTTTACCACTATAACTCATTAAATTTAAAGTTAATAACTCACTATCTATTAACATTATTTTCTCCTTTAATAAGTTTTAATCGGTAAAATAAGTTCTAATAATGATTCATCAACCACGGGTTTAATAATAATTGGTTTATCATCACTATTAAGAAGTAATAAAATATTATCTTCTTTAATTACTTTTAAAGCTTCCATCATATATTTAGAACTGAAGGAAATATCTAAACTATTTTTATTATTAGAATCTATTTTTATTTTTTCTTCAGCATTTCCTAATTCCGTAGAAGTTGAAGTAATAACCATTTCGTTATCTTGAATATGAACTTTGACAATATTTTTTTCTTTATTTTCGGCCAGTAACGATGCTCTATCTACGGCATCATAAAAGGATTGTAAATTTAAATTAATCATATAAGCAAAATCACTAGGAATAAAGCCACTTGTTTCTGGGTAAGTCCCATCTAATAAATTACTTTGTAAATTAATATTTTTATAGATAAATAATATTTTATTTTTAAATACATAGATTTCGACATCTTCTTCATCGTCGGCTAAAATCTTTTCCAGTTCAATTAAACTTTTGCCAGGAATAACAATGTTAATACTTTTTTCTACAACATTATTAAGGCGCAGATTTTTCTTCGATAAACGATATGAATCGGTTGTAATACATTCTAAAATATCTCCATTTATTTTTAAATTCATTCCCGTTAATAAAGGTCTTAATTCTTGATTGGATAAAGCAAAGGCCGTTTGATCAATAATTTCCTTTAAGGTATGGGCACTAAGTTTGATTAAATCTTCGTTCTTTTCCATATTAATATTTGGATAATCATCCGGATTATAACCATTTAAACGATATTGATTGGTTGGGGATGTTATTTTAATTTTTAAGTTATCTTCTATTTCAAAATTAATAACATCGGTGGGCATTTTGCGAATCATTTCCACAAAGAATTTACTTTGAATGATAATTTTGCCTGTTCCTTCCATATGTTTAATATCTTCATTTGGAATATGAACCTTAATTGTTAATTCCGAATCACTAGCTAACAAATTAATTCCTTCTTCCGTTAAATCAAAGACAATCCCATTTAAAATAGGAATAGTTGTTCTTTGTGTTAAGGCTCTGGTTACATCATTTAAAGCCTCCAATAATACATTTTTTTCAATACTCCATTTCATTTTTTCTACTCTCCTTTTTTATTTAAAATAAATTATTATTTTTATTATAAGGTTAATATGTTAATAAATTGTTTATTGCCTTTTATTAAGCCTTTAAATTAGGTCAAAATTTATTAACAATTATCAACACTATTTTAACTTATTTCGAATTTCTTTTAACATTGTATTTAAATTTTCATCATTTTTTAATTGTTTTTCGATTCGATTCGCGGCTAAAGTCACTGTTGAATGATCGCGACCACCAAATTCTAAACCAATTTTTAATAATGTATCTTCCGTTTCCATTCGGCATAAATACATGGCGATATCGCGCGGTTTCACAACTTTATTGGTTCTTTTTTTACTTTTTAGATCTTCCACCGTTATTTGAAAATAATCGGCGACGGCTTTTTGAATCGAACTAATTGAATTACTAATATACATGTTAGTATCGATACAATCACTTAAAGCTTCTTTGGCAAAGTCTAAAGTAATTTTCTCGGGAACCATCATCGCGGTATAAGCCAGTAGTCGCCGAATAGTTCCTTCAATATGGCGAACATCATTCACACAAGAATTGGCAATAAATTCAATAATATCTTCCGTTAATTTATTTTCAATACTTGTATTTTTAATTTTTTCCCGAATAATATCACATCTTAAGTTAAAATCGGGGGGATAAATATCAACCGGTAATCCCCACATAAAGCGACTGCGTAATCTTTCTTCAATCTTTTTTAAATCATCTGGGCTTTTATCACTACTAATGATTATTTGTTTATTGGCATTGTGTAAGGCCTCAAAGGTGTGAAAAAATTCGGTTTGGGTTCGTTCGGCCCCAACGAGAAACTGAATATCATCAATTATTAACACATCGACATTCCGATATTTATTTTTAAATTCATTAGCATAGTTCATTGTATTAGAGCCTTTATCTAAAGTAGCAATTTTCGTAAAGTCATTCATAAACTCATCACTACGACAATATAAAACTTTTAAATTTGAATGTTCCGTAATATAGTTACCAATGGCCTGCATTAAGTGAGTTTTACCTAATCCACTTCGGCCATAAATAAATAATGGATTGTGGATAATTCCTGGTGTCTCCGCCACTGCTTTAGCCGAAACATAAGCCAGTTTATTAGTATTTCCAACCACATAATTATCAAAAGTATAATTTGGATTAAGATTCGTATTCCATATTATATTAGGTGTTTCTTTTTCAATAACAGCACTTAAGTTTTCAGTTTCTTCTTCTTTTTGTAGTTCTTCTTCTAGATAATATTTAAATTCATAATTAATGCCGGTGATGGCAAAAAAAGTATCTTTTATTAAACTATTAAAGGTTTCCCCAAGCATTTTTTTATGAATTTCCATTGGTACTTTAATAGAAATAACATTATTAGTAATGGAGATAATTTCTAGTTTTGAAAACCAGATGGTATAAGCATTTTGTGTTACTTGATTGGCAATTTCGACTAGAAATTTATTGAATAAATCTTCTGTTTTCAAAACCTCACCCCACTATCACTACTTCCTAAATAAATTGTAATACATTTTTGTCGAAAAAAAAAGAAAAAAGTATTGTTAACAACTTATTAACAAAGTTATCAACCAAAAATATACCTATTTAAGGCAAAAATTATAGTTATTAACATTACTCACAAATTTTTACTCACCAAACTCCCAAATTAACAACAGTGTTAATAACCTACTTTGTTAATGTTGTTAACTTGGTTAATAATGTTAATAACTTCATAAATATTAAAGGAAAATTTGAATTTTTCTTGACTAAATAATAAGATTAATATTATAATACAATAGCTTAAAAAGAAAGGGAGAGAAATTATGAAAAGAACATTTCAACCAAATAATCATCGGAAAGCTAAAAAACAAGGTTTTAGAGCAAGAATGAAAGAACATGCAAATGTTTTAAAAAGTAGAAGAAAAAAAGGTCGTAAAAATTTAATTAATACCAAATAATAAATTTTTCCACTTAGGAGGTTTTATGAAAAAGTATGAAGTTGTTAAATCAAATATTCTTTTTAATGAAATTATCCATAAGGGGAAATTTTTTTATAATAATTATTTTATTATTTATATGTTAGCAGCTCCCAATTATAAACCCAACTTTGGGATCGCGGTGGGTAAAAAAAATGGTAATGCCGTTGAACGCAATAAAATAAAAAGACAAATTAGAATGTTAATTGATAATAATAAAAAGTTATTTAAAAATAATTTCAATTATATTATAATGATAAAGAAAGATTATAAAACCATAAATTTTAAACAAAAGAATGAAGAATTAATAAATCTTTTAAGAAAGGTGCAAAATGAAAAATAAAATAATCGTAATTGCTTGTTTATTTTTAATGTTAACCGGTTGTGGTAATTCCAATTATATAATGAATAAAGATAACCAAATTGTAAAATATGATAAAACGGGGCAAATGCTGCAAAAAGATATTTTATGTTTACCTGAAAAAGATAGTGAATTATATAAATTATACGAAGAATACGGAGATCAATTAAGATTTTCTTTAAAAGATTTACCAACTTGCGAAAATTTTAAAATGAATTCGAATGAAAGTGGTGGCCTTTGGGAATTTTTATTTGTTAAACCGGTAGCTTATTTAATTTTAAAATTAGGTTATTTAGTTAAAAATATGGGTATTTCTGTAATCTTAATTGGTTTGGCCATAAGATTAATAGTTTTACCTCTTTCCATAAAAAGTTCTAAACAATCTCAAAATTTGAAAAAAGCTCAACCAGAATTAGAAAAAATTGAAAGAAAATATCGCAATCGGACGGATAATGAATCCCTTATGATGAAAAGTCAAGAAATGATGCTTTTATATAAAAAATATAAGATAAGTCCCGTCATGGGATGTTTGTTATCGTTTATTCAACTTCCAATTTTCTTTGCTTTCTTACAAGCCATCTATCGGACTCCCGTTATTTATGAACAATCCTTATTTGGTTTCCAATTGGGAACAACTCCTTTAGTTGGAATGAAAGCTGGTAATTATATGTATTTACTATTACTTATTTTAATTGGCGTTTCTACTTATTTTTCCTTTAAACAAACAATGAGTCAAACGGCCGGTCAATCACCAGAAATGGTTAAACAAATGAAAATTATGTTATATGTAATGTTAGTAGTAATCGTATATGCCTCAATTAATTTACCAACTGCTTTAGCCTTCTACTGGATTACGACTTATGCCTTTATTGCCGTCCAAAATATAGTTTTAAATTTATTTAATAAAGATAAGAAAACAAAGAAAAAAATTTTAAAAGCCAAAGTAAAGGAATAATTTAAAGTAAGTTATTCCTTTTTTCGAAAATAAATAAAAAAGGATTGATATAGATGAAAGAAAAATTAAAAGGATTAGATTTATTAAATTTTATAACCTTAAATTTTTTAATTGGTAGTATCTTTGGTACTTATTACGAACAAATAATTACTTTAGTTGAACATTTAATCAAAGATGGTCAAGTAGTTTGGGTTTCGCGGAGTGGTTTAATTTATGGTCCTTTAAGTCCGGCCTATGGTTTAGGGACAGTTTTAGTTATGTTAATATTTTGTATGTACAGTAAGAAAAATTATCAAAAACTAAAAGTATTTATTTATGCTTCCTTGTTTGGGGGCGCTTTTGAATATTTAGTTAGTTTCTTCCAAGAAAAAATATTTGGTTCGGTTTCTTGGGATTATTCGTCATTTTTTCTTAATATTGGGGGTCGCACCACGGTTATTTATATGCTTTTCTGGGGTGTAGCTGTCATGCTTTATATTTATTATCTTTATCCTTTATTAATCAAATTTTATTTAAAAGTAAAAGGCAAAATAGCCAATGTGATTTTTCTTATTCTTTTTGTTCTTTTAATCGCAGACATTACTATTAGTGCTTTAGCTATATATCGTCAAAATATGCGCCATAAAAATATTGAAGCTAAAACTTTTATTGGAAGATTTTGTGATGAACACTACCCTGATGACTACTTAAAAAAGATATATGATAATTTAACTTTTGTTGATTAATCTTGATATTGTAGATAAAGAATAAAATTAATTCATGTTACTATTTCTATGGTGAATAAAACATGAATTTTTTAAATGAAAAATCGTTAATTAATTTAATTAAAGAAAGTGGTAAAGATTATCTAACTAATGAAGAAATTAATCTTTTTAAAAAATATTATGAGTGGCAAAATAAGCAAAATTTTCTTAGTTACAATTTAGCTTATGTGGCTAAAAAGATTAATGAAAGTATGAATTATTCTTTAATTCAATTTTATCAATCGGGAATATTTATTTCTAATTTGGCTATGTTTAATCAATTAGTAGAAGATATAAAATTTGATAATAACATAATTACGGATTATTTTAATTATTTAACTAAATTAACAAGATATGTTGTATTTCCCATTAAAGATTTGTTAATGCTTTTGGTTATATAGAAGAAAAACATTTTATTATTTTGTAGTTAAAGCTTATGTTTTAGAAAAAATACAAAATATTATCCCAATATTCAAAATAAATATCAAATTTTATTTTCAAATCCGGGTATTGATAGATTAAATCAAGAATATAATCTAAACTTACCAAACTATATTATGGAAAGATGGCTTGATGAAATAAAGGTTACTAAAGTTTTTAATTCTTTAACTAAATCCTTAAAAGAAAAAGAAAACCAAAATAATTTGTTAAAATTAAAAATTGCCAGTCAATATTATTTAACCAAGGAAAAAGAAAATCAAAAATCTCTTGCCGATTATGTAGATATTCAAACAAAATATGATAAATTAGAAAAATTAATTTTTGATAAACAAATTAATATTAAATTAATAAATAATAATAATAATAATAATAATAATAGAGTTAGACTATTTATAAATTTTGGATTTAGGATAAGCTTTTCTTTCATCTGTTTTACCAACAAAATAATCTATGGAAGTATTATAAAAACAAGCAAGTTTATATAAATAATTAATGGGAATTAATCGTTTTCCAAGTTCATATTCACTATATTGTTGTCGCTTAATGCCAAGGGCTTTAACAACATCTTTTTGATTTAAATCTCGATCTTCGCGAATTTCTTTTAATCGTTCTATATTCAACTATATCTTTTTAATATATTCAACTATTTTAAAATAGATTTCGGGTATGTTTTTTTGTAATCTGTCCGACAAATCAAATAATCAACACTTACTTTATAATAATCAGCAAGAATACTTAATTTATCAATAGGAATTAATCTTAAACCGGTTTCATAACGACTATATTGAACTTGTGATATATTTAATATTTTAGCAACATCCTTTTGTAATAAATCATTATCTTCTCTTATTTCTTTTAATCGTGATAAGTTCATGAGAAACACCTCTGTACTCATTTTTTCATATAACCATTTGATTATCTTGACTTTATAACCAATTGGTTATATCATAAAATTATGATAGAGGGTGATTTAGATTAAAAAAGGGTATAAAATAATAATTATTTTTTGTTTGCTATTTTTAATTTTAAGTATTGGATTAATAAGTAATTATTATAATAAAGAAAAGAATATAGATATAAACAAAGATAATAAAATAAATAATAGTATAGTAAGTATGATGATACAAGATGATAATGGTAATTATATAGAGAACAATGATACTAGTTTTTCTTTAAATGATTATTTATTTAATGTTGAAAAAAGTGGCTGTGAAAATGGTGGAACTATAAATTGGAATAAAGAAAAGAAAAAAGTAGAAGCATCACTACTTACTAGTGATAAATGTTATGCTTATTTTGATCAAAAACCTAAAAATACCGATACGATATTAAAAAATGCTTCGCCTAATACCTTAACAGAAAATTTATTAGGGGATATGTATCGTTTTTATGGTTCTGAAGTAAATAATTATCTTTGTTTTGGTACCGATGAAAAGTGTACTACAGATAGTATCTATATGTATCGTATTTTAGGAGTTACTCCTGATAATGAAATTAAAGTTGTAAAATATAATTCAATTGGTAAGTATCAATGGAATGATAATAATACAGAAGAATATTGTGGGTCTGATGGAGCAAATTGTATATTTGAAAAAAGTACTTTAAATAAAGGTTTAAATGGCGAATATTTTTTAACCAATTCAGAATATAGTTATCTGCAAGATGAAAAGTGGTTATCGCTTATTGTAGATAAAAAGTGGAATATAGGTGATATAATGACAGTATCTGATGGTCAGCTAGCCTATACTAGAGAATTAAATAAACAAACATTAAATTATCAAAAAATTGGTATCTTATCATTAAGTGATGTTTCTTTTGCAGTAGAAGGAACAAAAAATTTTTCGTGTGATGATGTTTTTTCAAAAATCTTTTTACCGATGCCATCAAATATGTTTTTATTAAATTTTTCAGGATTACAAGATGATGAATGGCATCCCCGTGGATTTTATACGATGATTTATAGAAATGGAGGGTCTGATGGATTGTCATATGATAATCTTGATGATTTAGAAGATATTTACCCTGTATTTTATATTTCCAATAATGTATATTTAACGGGATGTGGTTCGATAGAAGATCCATATTTAATTAATATTTAATATATAAAGTCTTTTGATAATATTTGAAAGTTGTGATTTAAAAAAAAAAAAAAAAAAAAAAAAAAAAAAAA
>CANROR010000006.1 GCA_947632275.1 uncultured Bacilli bacterium
GAAGATTTAGTAGAATTAGCCCAAAATGTAAATGAAGAAGGAAAGCACTATGAAGGAGAATACTTTGTCTTAACGAAGGATTTAGATTTTACTAACGAAGAAGATTATGAAAATGCTCAAAGAACTAATTATGGTGATATAAATGGCAATCGTCTGATAGAACCATTGATTACGGAACTTACAACTGGGACTGGATTTAAGCCAATAGGATATGCGACATCAGCGGATGTATCAAAATATTTTAGCGGTACATTTGATGGCAAAAATTATACTATATCAAATTTATATGAAAGTAATACTTTAGTAGAAGGGATAAGATTAGGCTTGTTTGGCTATATAGATAATGCCACAATAAAAAATTTAGGAATAACTGGAGAAATTAAAACAGAAATTAATAGAGGATTTTTAGGGTCAATTGCGGGTATAGCTACGGGTACAACAACAATTGATTCGTGTATAAGTAATACAACAATAACTAATAGTATTGGGTCTAATGAAACAGGTGGAATAGTTGCAAGTACAAGAAATGATACAAAAATAATTAATTGTACTAATAATGGAACCGTTAGCGGCGGAAATAATACTGGGGGAATAGTAGGATATAATGGTGGCAATTTAACTATAGATAATTGTGTAAATAAAGGAACAATTACTAACAATATTGGCGCCAATGCCGGGGGATTATTAGGCCGAGATGATGCAACTGCTATTTCAACCACAATAAATGATTCGCATAATGAAGGAAAAGTAGTTTCTAATACTGCCGATGAAAAAGAAACACATACAGGTGGTTTAGCGGGAATTATATACAAAGAACTAGAAGTAAAAAATTGTTATAATTTGGGAGAAATAAGAAATGATCGGACTACTTATACTAAAAATATAAATTTGGCTATTGGAGGTTTAATAGGATTATTATATCCCAATGATGCAACAATTACATCCATGATTGTTAATTCTTATAATAAAGGTAATATATATGGCGCAACAAAGTCTGGCGGTATAATTGGATATATAATTAGTAAATCAGTAGCTATTATAAATAATTGTTATAATACAGGTAACATTTCAACAACCGTAAAAGCTGGGACAAATATGACGACGCCATCAGGCATAATTGGATATAACAGTGGAAGTAGTTCCGGTAATTTAATTTATGTGTTAAATAGTTACAATACAGGAAATGTTACGGGGCCAATGGTATCATCGGGTATTGCTTATGAAGCTTATGCGGGTAAATTATATGTATTAAATTCTTATAATACAGGAACGATAAATGGTAGTACTGGTGCTGGAGGTTTATTTGTAACTGGGGGAGAGACAACTAATGCAATTTATAGCTATAATAATTATAATATAGGAAGTTTGAAATCAAGCGCGAGCAAAATATATGGGGTATATTTAAATCGGAGTAATACCACTGCTAATGCCATGAAAGCCAATGTAAATACGTATTATGCAAATAGTGTGAGTGCCAGTAATATTAGTGCAGTAAAAAGTACGGCTATGACCCTTGCCAATATGAAAAACAAAACTTTTGTAACAACATTAAATACTAATAGAGATTCTTTAAATAAAACAGGATTATCTAGTATCCATAGTAATTTAAAAGGATATACGTTAAGAAAATGGGTATTGGGGCCCAATGAATACCCAATAGTAGCAAATGAGGAAATAGCAGATTTAAGCGGTAAAGGAGGAATAGCCGAATCATTTGGAGTAAAGCATGATTTTGAAGGAATAACAACAAGTATTGATGAAAGTCAAGTAGGCCATATAGATTTAGGTCTTGCCAATCAAAATTTTGGTACAGCATTAACATATGTTGTAAGAGTAAGAATTAATGAAGCTATATATGGAACAATAATAGGAAATCATGAAGCATCAGGGGCAACAATATTGTATTCTCCAGGGTTAAATAAAATTTATTTTAGTATGTATAGTCAAGAACTTGGTGATTATATTAAAGTTTATACTCCCGAAGGAATCGAAATTGGGAAATGGTATACAGTGATAGGAACATATGATGGAAGTAATAGAAAAATCTATTTAAATGGAGAATTAATGGGGAGTGAACCAGCTTCTGAAGCTATAAAACAAAGTTCTGCAACAATTTTATTAGGGGCAAATCCAGGAGGAAGTTCAAAAAATATAGATGGTGATTATTTACATGCGACATTTAGTGAAGCCCTGATTTTTGACCGAGCTTTAACGGCCGAAGAAATAAAAACTAATTATAATGCCATACCAAATCCAGTTGATAAAAGTAATCTTCTTGCATGGTATAAATTTTATGAATAGATAATTAATTTTTACTTTTATTCTCAAAAGCGGAATCCGATAAAATTAAAACTAATGAATTAATTATATCTCGAAATGGGGCAAGTGCTTCTGTTACCTCAAATTGTGTAATAGCTAATGGTGGTATTAGTAATTCTAATTTAACATGAGGTATAGCCAATGCTATTCGTCCTGTCTTTTATTTAACCAATAACATTTATTTGTCGGGAAATGGTATGAAAGCTAATCCTTATATAATAAATTCTTTTTGATGCTATTAGTAGCATCTTTTTTATAATTTTATTCTTATTAAAAGCATAGCGTTTTGACTGGTAAAACAAGTTAAAATATTTTATAATTTTATTAGGTGATAAAAAATGAGTAAGATAGTAGATGGCAATGGGGCTTGTAGTCGGATAGCTTATCTTTTTAGTGAAGTTTGTAGTATTTATCCTATTACACCGTCAAGTCCGATGGCTTCCAATATTGATTTATTAACAAGTACAGCTTTACTTAATTTATTTAATGATAAACCGAAAGTAATTGAAATGCAATCGGAAGCGGGAGCGGCAGGAGCTTTTCATGGTGCTCTTTTAAGTGGTAGTTTAGCTTCTACTTTCACGGCCAGTCAAGGTTTGCTTTTGATGATTCCCAATATGTATAAAATCGCTGGTGAAATGCTTCCAGGTGTTATTCATGTAGCAAGCCGTAGTTTAGCAACGCATGCTTTATCAATATTTGGCGACCATCAAGATATTTATGCGTGTCGCCAAACCGGATTTTGTATGTTAGCCTCAAGCAGTGTGGAAGATGCCCAAAATTTGGCCGCGGTGGCGCATTTGTCGGCCATTAAAGGCAGTCTACCATTCTTACATTTTTTTGATGGCTTTCGGACTAGTCATGAACTTAATACTATTTCGGAATTAAAAGATAGTGATTTATTAGCTTTGGTTGATAAAGAAGCGTTAAATCGTTTTAAAAATCGCTCTTTAAATATTAATTGTGGAGTCCAATATGGTATGGCCCAAAATGAAGATATTTATTTTCAAACGATGGAAGCTCGTAATACTTTTTATAATCAAATGCCCGACATTGTAAATGATTATATGGAAAAAATTAATCACCTTACCGGAAGAGATTATAAACCATTTAATTATTATGGTGATCCTTATGCTAAAAACGTAATTGTGGCAATGGGAAGTGTTACCGATACCATCAAGTTAGTAGCTCAAAAATTAGGCAATGTCGGTTTAATTGAGGTGCATTTATATCGGCCATTTAGTCAAGAATATTTACTTAAAGTTTTACCTGATACGGTGCAAAATATTGCCGTTTTAGATCGGAGTAAAGAAGCTGGCAGTATGGGTGAACCTTTATACTTAGATATTTGTGCCGCTTTAAAGGATAGAAATTTAAATATTGTTGGTGGCCGTTATGGATTATCTAGTAAAAATACGACTCCAAGTGATATTTATAGTGTATATCAAATGTTAGATGGAAAACTTAAAAATAATTTTACGATTGGTATAACTGATGATGTTACTAATTTAAGTTTACCAATGACGGATTTTAATATTGAAAATAATTGTCAAGAAATAAAAATCTATGGTTTTGGTTCCGATGGCATGGTAAGTGCAAGTAAAGAAATCTTAAAAATTGTTCATCAAAGTTTAGATGATTATGTTCAAGGTTATTTTGAATATGATTCTAAGAAAAGTGGAGGGGTTACGGTTTCTAATTTAAGAATTAGTAAAGATAAAATAAAAATGCCTTATTATGTAACTAATCCGGAACTAGTTGTGGTTACGAAAGATATTTATTTCCGCCTTTTTGATATTGTTGATACTATTAAAGAAAATGGCACATTGTTAATTTCCTCAATTAAGGATGAAAAAGAATTAAATGATTTATTGCCAGATAAAGTTAAGAAAATAATTAAACAAAAAAATATTAAAGTTTTATACATTGATGCCGAAAATATTGCTTTAGAAGCGGGAATAAGAGGCAAAATAAATAAAATAATTGAAGTAATTATTTTAAATAGTTTAGGTATAACTAATGCTTTAGAATTAGTAACGGAATGGATTAAAAAAGAATTTAAAACTAAAGGCGAAGAAGTTATTAACAGCAATATTAAAGCTATTCTTGATGCGACGAAAAATGTGAAGGAACTAGCTATAACTGAATCTATTCTTCCAGATAAAGAAAAAGATAAGAGTGTAATTGGGTTAATAAATGCGCGGAAAGGTTCGGAGATTCCCGTTAGTAAATTAGTACCTTTGGCCAACGGGGCTTTTCCATGGGGACAAACAAAATATGAAAAAAGAAATATTTCGAATATTGTTCCAAAGTGGCAAGTAGAAAATTGTATTGAATGTGGTATGTGCAGTTTAGCGTGTCCGCATGCCGTTATAAGACCGGTTTTGGATAAGGATAATAAATTTAAGATTGCGATTAGTGAAAAAGATTGCACCGGTTGTGGGGTTTGTGCTAGTGTTTGTCCGGGTAAAAATGGTAATAAAGCTTTAGAAATGGTCCAAAAAATAACCAAAAGCGATTATAATTTTGGTGATATTAAAATAACTAATCCTTTAAATAAATTCACGATTAAAGGCAGTCAATTTGAAAAGCCGTTATTTGAATTCAGTGGTGCTTGTGCCGGTTGTGGCGAAACCCCATATATTAAATTATTAACGCAATTATTTGGTCAAAAGTTAGTTATTGCCAATGCCACTGGTTGTTCGAGTATTTATGGGGGTAGTGTACCATCAACGCCTTATAGTGTGCCTTGGGCTAATTCCTTATTTGAAGATAATGTTGAATTTGCGTTGGGAATACATTTATCTTATAAACAAAAAAGGAATCGAATTGCCCGAATTATGGAAGAAGCTTTACCAAGTGTAGATAGGGCCGAACAAGAACTATTTCATAAGTGGTTAGATAATGTTAACAATTTAGAAATTACGACCGAGGTAGCCGAAGCTTTAGAAAATAAAAAAGTTCCTAACGAACTTAAAGAATTAAAAGAATATTTGCCGGCTCGGACGGTTTGGGCTATTGGTGGTGATGGTTGGGCTTATGATATTGGCTTTGGCGGCTTAGATCATGTTTTACATAGTAACGAAAATATTAAAGTTTTAGTTTTAGATACCGAAGTTTATTCGAATACGGGTGGTCAAGCAAGTAAATCAACGAAAATGGGAGCCGTGGCCGAATTTGCCAACTTTGGCAAAAAGACCGCCAAAAAAGATTTATTTAAAATAGCTTCGGCCATTCCTAATTGTTATGTGGCTAGCATTTGTCTTGGGGCTAATATGATGCAAGCGATTAAAGCTTTTGAAGAAGCCGACAATCACGAAGGACCAGCGATAATTATTGCGTATGCCCCTTGTGTCGAACATGGCATTAAAAACGGCATGGGTAATAGTGCCAGTGAACAAAAACTGGCCGTTAATTGTGGCTATCAATTATTAATGCGTTATAATGGCGATAAATTAACTTTAGATAGTAAAGAACCAAACTTTGATTTATATGAACAATTTTTAGAGAATGAAGTTCGTTTTAATGCTTTAAAAATAAAAGATGAAAATTTGGCTAGGGAAATATTAGAACAACAAAAAGAAAATGCCATTAAAAGATATAATTATTATCAAAAAATCTCGTCTTAAAAAACGAGATTTTAGTTTTATTGTTGAACTAATATTTTTCCTTTATCCATTAAAATTGATTTGGGATAGGGTTCTCTTTCATCCGTCCGGCCTAATAGATAATCAATTGATGTTTTATAATAATCGGCTAGAATAACTAATTTTTCGACTGGCATCATTTGAATACCTATTTCATATTTCGAATATTGTTGTTGAGTTGTATGCAAAAGAACCGCGATTTCTTTTTGACTTTTGCCCCGATCAATTCTAACTTCTTTTAATCTTCCAATACTCATGTAAAACTTCACCTAAAGTTATTTTCTTATATAATTGGTAAAATTTGCCAAATATACATCTTAAACGATGTGAAAAAATTAGGGAATAAAAAAAGGTGGAGCCATATTGCTATGGCTCCTAAAGAATAAAAAGGGGTTGACTAGTGTGATACTAGCACCAATTCGCCTTCTTCAGTGAATTGGTGAGTATTATCCTAACCGATTTGTTAGGGTTTGTCAACAATTTTTTGTAACTTTTTTAAATTTTTTGGTATAATTTTTTTAGGAGAGAATATGAACATAGAACAACTTAAAGGAATCGGACCTAAAACTTTAGAAATATTTAATAAAATAGGTATTTATACAGTGGAAGATTTATTAACGTATTATCCGTTTAAATATTTAAATATTAATTTTAAAAGAATAGAAGAACTGACGGAAAATGAAATGGCTTATGTAAAAGTGCGAATTGCTACTTTACCCAAAGTTTATTATATTCGCCGAAATTTTAATTATTTATCTTTTTCGGCTTTCGCGGGGGAAAAATTAATTAATGTTAAAATATTTAATCGGGCCTTTTTAAAACAACATTTATTGATGGGAAAAGATATTGTTTTAGTCGGGAAATATAATGAATTAAAAAATAGTTTTATGGCTAGTGATATCCGGTTTAATTTAGAAAATCATAAGCTTGAGCCAAAGTATCATTTAGTAAGCGGCTTAAAAGAAAGTGTTTTAACTAAGGCTATGGCTAAAGCTTTAGAATTAACTCATGATATCTATGATTATGTTCCTGAGCCTTATAATACGAAATATGATTTAATAGCTAAAAGTCAAGCTTTAGAATATATTCATCGGCCTAAGACAATTGCTGAAATAAAGCTTGCCAAAATAAAATTAATTTATGAAGAATTATTTAATTATACTTTTAAGATTAATGCTTTAAAAATTAAAAATCGGCATACCCTAGGAATTAAAAGAGAAATTAATCAAGATTCGATTAACGAATTTTTAAGTGAGTTACCTTTTAAATTGACGACCGATCAATTAACTACGATTAAAGAAGTTTTAGGCGATTTAGAAACGGATCAACGCATGAACCGGTTAGTTCTAGGAGATGTTGGTAGTGGTAAAACTATTGTGGCGGTGATTGCCATTTTAGCCAATCATTTAAGTGGTTATCAAAGTGCTTTTATGGCGCCAACCGAAATATTAGCCAAACAACATTATGAAAGTATTAAAAATTATTTTAGTCAATTAAATTTAAATGTTGCGCTTTTGATGGGCCATTTAAAAAGTAAAGAAAAGACGGAAATATATACGGCAATCGCGGAAGGGAAAATTGATTTAGTAATTGGAACCCATGCTTTAATTAATGATAAAGTAGCGTTTCAAAATTTAGGTTTGGTTGTAATTGATGAACAACATTTATTTGGCGTAAAGCAAAGAAATGCTTTGCAAGAAAAGGGGCAAATGGGACCTGATGTTTTATATTTATCAGCGACTCCAATTCCCCGGAGTTATGCTTTATGTTTATATGGCGACTTAGATTTATCGATGATTAAAACGAAACCGAAAATGCGCAAGGAAGTTAAAACGATTATCAAAAAAGAAACAGAAATTAAAGATGTCTTATTTAAAATGCTCGAAGAAATAAAGTTAGGTCATCAAATATTTGTCGTTTCGCCTTTAATTGAAGAGGAAGAAGAGGGCGAATTAAATAGTGTTAACAAATTAAAAGAAAAACTAAATATGGCCTTTAAGGACCAAGTTCCTATTGCTATTATTCATGGTAAGATGAAACAAAAACAAAAAGATGAAATCATGAATGACTTTTTAAACGGAACTATTAAAATATTAATTTCGACTACTGTTATTGAAGTGGGAATTGACATTCCAAATGCGACCATGATGGTTATCTTTAATGCCGAACGTTTTGGTCTAGCTGCCTTGCATCAATTAAGAGGCCGGGTAGGCCGTAATGATTTACAAAGTTATTGTTATCTTATTAGTAATAGTGAAAACAATAGTCGTTTAAAAGTCGTGGAAGAAAGTACTGATGGTTTTTATATTAGTGAAAAAGATTTTGAACAAAGAGGCCAAGGCGATTTATTTGGGGTTAAACAAAGTGGTGATATGACCTTTAAAATTGCCGATATCAGACAAGATAGTAAAATCTTATTACAAGCGAGTAAAGATTCGGAAAAGTACTTAAAAGACCAAGAATATTTAAATAATAAACACTATGAACAAATTTTAGAAGACATAAATTTTTTAGATTAAATGTCAAGTTTGGAAATATCCGTTGACAAATATTCTATTTCATATTATATTTAAGATACATAATACACAACGTGTATTATGTTCATAACCTGTTCTCATATTACGATCCTTTTATAAAGTGATTTGAGAACAACCAAAACCCCCTTTGGACCCTTTTGGGTCCATTATTTTTTGGCAAAAAAATAATGGTTTTAAAACCATTATTTTAAATTATATTTGTTAACAGTGAAGACGCGCGAACCATCAAGTTTTAAGAAGTAATCTTCCACGATTTCGTTATCACTATTAATAACTTGAATTTGTAATGAATAACCAACAATTCCTTTACCAGTGGTATTTAAAATTGTTTTTTCTAATTGATTCACGGAAGTAATACTTTCACTTTTAACTTCTAATTTTTGAAATTCATTTTTTAATCTTTTAACTTCGTTATCGGCGACATTATTGATTATTTTAACAAAGTTTTCATCTTGATATAAATTTAAATCAAGCGCACAACCATTTTCGGAAACTTTGGCGGCCATGATGTATTTATTAGAATCATAAGTATCGTTACCATATTTGCAACTAGTTGGTTCAGGATTTTCTACCGGTTTTTGATTTTCATCTTGACTGATGGTTAAGTAAACGGTAACTGGAGTTGTTTGATTTTTAGAAGAATCAGAGGCGATGATTTGAATAGGGTAAGTACCAACTTCTTTATAATTAGCATAATCTATTTTTTGACCATCTTGATCTAGCGCTAAATCGTAAAAGGTAATTTGGCAATCTTCATTACTATTATCCGTACAAGATTCGACGAAATCGCTTGCTTTATATTCGGCTCCTTCTAAAATTGCAATATTTTTAACGGTAAGTTCTGGAATAGTAGTATCGACAATTCTTAAAGTAACTTTATATTTTTTCTTATATACTTTAATAGTAATCGGATAATCACCAATTTTATCTTTATCGACACCCTCATAATTAATTGTAATATCTTTATCATCAACATTTTCTAATTGGGAGAAGAAGGTAGCTTTTTCAGGTAGATCACCATGAACTTCAATAGCTACGGAATCCCGAAGTTCGGCAACTGCTCCTTCTGGTAGTTTGGTATTGAAGTAATGAGCAATAAAGAAGCATGCGACGATACCTATTACGCATACACTTATAATGATAATTTGTGTTATTGTTCTTTTCTTATTACGTACCTTTTGCTTAAAAAATTTTTTCGCCATATTTATTCCTCCTTAAGAAATATAATCAAAATAATAATAACATAAATTAAAAAATTAGCCAATAATTATTGAAAAAATTGTTGTTTTTATTGTCAAATTATGTTATTATCTTAAATGCCAATTAGTTATTGGCTAAGTGGAAGGGAAAGAAAGCGGACTTGCCCAGTTCCCACTTACGCGAAAAATATTATATTAGGAGGTGTTTTCGTGGCCAAAGAAGTCGTAAAGAAAATTAAATTACAAATCGAAGCTGGCAAAGCAACCCCAGCGCCACCAGTAGGTACGGTATTAGGACCTGCCGGCATTAATTTAGGTGATTTTTGTAGCAAATTTAATGATGCAACGAAAGATAAGATGGGTAATGTTATCCCTTGCGAAATTTCAATTTATGAAGACCGGAGTTTTGACTTTGTTTTAAAAACGCCACCAGCTGCTAACTTACTTAAAAAAGCGGCCGGCATTGATAAAGCAAGTAAAAAGGGAGCCAATGAAATTGTTGCTACTATTACTAAAGATCAATTAAAAGCGATTGCCGAAGAAAAATTACCTGATTTAAATGCTTATGATGTTGATGCCGCCATGAATATTGTGGCCGGGACAGCCAGAAATATGGGTATTGCGGTTAAAGGTTTAAATGATGCCGAACTTGCCGAACAAGCAGCTGAAGCAGCCGAAGAAGAAAAAGAACAAGCTAAGAGGGAAGCAGAACTTGAAGAACTTGAAGCCGAAGCTAAAGAAATGGCAACGGCTAGTGCCGAAGTTCCAACGCATGCAGATGAAGAAGCCGCAGCCGAAGAAACTGAAGAAGAAAAATAATTATAATTTTATTAATCCGCTAATGAACCACAGTTAGGAGGGAAAAATGAAAAAGTATAGTAAGAAATATGTGGAAGCATCTAAAAACATTGATAAGACAAAAACTTATAATGTTAAAGAAGCAATTGATTTAGTTAAGAAAACAGCTATTACTAAATTTGATAGTACCGTTGAAGTAGCTATTAGATTAAATGTTGATGCTAAAAAATCTGACCAACAATTAAAAGGTTCTTTATCACTTCCGCATGGAACCGGAAAATCTAAAAGAATTTTAGTTATTGCTACTGGTTCTAATGCCGAAGAAGCTAAAAAAGCTGGAGCCGATATTGTTGGTGATAAAGATATGATTGCCAAAATTAAAGAAGAATCATGGTTTGATTTTGATGTTATTGTTGCAACACCAGATATGATGCCGGAATTAGGGAAAATCGGGAATATTCTAGGACCTAGAAATTTAATGCCCAATCCTAAAACGGGAACTGTTACCACGAAAGTAGCTGATACTGTTAAAGAAATTAAAAAAGGTATGGTTACTTATAAAACGGATAAATTTGGTAACGTTCATACTATTATTGGTAAAGCATCATTTGATGCTAGTAAATTACAAGAAAATTTAGAATATGTTGTTACAACTATTGCCAAAGCTAAACCAGCCTCAGTCAAAGGCGTATTTATCCAAAATATTGCGATATCTACAACAATGGGTCCTGGTATCAAGCTAGATAAAAATAGTTTTGACATTTAATTATTATTGTAATATAATACCTAATGAAAACCGAAGACAGTAGGCAGTAGTAAGTCCTACCGAGGGAATCTTAGAAAAAATTTTTTAAGCTTCCTATGTCTAGGAAGTTTTTAATTTTATAAGGAGGAATTGCTTATGGCAAGTGAAAAGATTTTAGCCGAAAAGAAGCAAATTGTCGACGAAATTATTGCCAATTTAAAATCAAGCGAAGCCGTTTTAATATTTCAATATCAAGGCTTAACCGTTGCCGATTTATCGGAACTTAGACGGGAACTAAAAAAAGTTGATGCCGATGTTAAAATATATAAAAATACTTTGCTTAAAAGAGCAGCTGACGAATTAAAAATTAATTTAGACGGTTTCTTAGAAGGCCCAAATGCTATTTGCTTTGGTAAAACCCTTTTAGAACCAATTAAAATCGTTAGTGAATATGCCAAAACGCATGAAAAGCTTGATATTCGCGTTGGCGTTATAAGTGGCGACGTTGCCGATTTAGCGGTAATTAAAGAATATGCAGAAATTCCATCTAGAGAAGGATTGCTTACAATGCTTGCAGGTGGTATGATGCAATATGTTAAAGATTTAGCTATTAGTTTGAATTTATATTCAGAAAAAATGGAAGGGAAGGAATAGATAATGGCAAAAATAACAAAAGATGAATTTATAAGTTCATTAAAAGAAATGACAATTCTTGAAGTAAAAGAATTAGTTGATGCAATGAAAGAAGAATTTGGTGTTGATCCTATGGCGGTTGCCGTAGCAGCTGCACCACAAGCGGGAGCTACTGAAGATGCAGGTTCTGCAACTAAAACAGTTGTTTTAAAATCTGCCGGTGGCAACAAAATTGCAGTTATTAAGTTACTTAAAGAAATTACTGGCTTAGGTTTAGTTGAAGCAAAAGCTTTAGCGGACAACGGTGGTAATGTTAGAGAAAACATTCCAGCTGAAGAAGCTCAAGGTTATGTTGATCAATTAACTGAAGCTGGTGCCGAAGTAGAATTAGTTTAATTAATTAAAAAACCAAGTCTAAAGGAAATTTGACTTGGTTTTTGTTTGCTAAAAAATGGCGAAGATACTTTGAAAAATTTTTGTCAAATTGTCTGTTTAATATTCCTATTAAAATGACAAAAAATAAAATTAGGGCTTGAATATATATATATATATATATAATTATGGGTGAAAGTAGGATTTTGCTTATGAAAAGAAAAATTACATTAACCCTAATTATATTTTTAATTGGTATAATAAGTTTAATAATATTAGCTAAAGATAAAAAAATAATAAAAAATAATATTAATAATAAAAATATTAATTTTATTAGTATGATGGTAGAAGATGAAGAAGGGGATTATATAGAGCAAAAAGATATTAATTTTCCTAAAGATAACTATCTTTTTAATCCAGAGAAGAGCGGTTGTGAAAATGGGGGAACCCTTTCTTGGAATGAAGAAAAGGGAAAAGTTGAAGCCTCACTTTTAACTAGTGATAAATGTTACGCTTATTTTGATAAATATAGTTTCGAAAAAGATTGTCGTTATGGTTATAAAGATAATGCCGCTTGTACTGTTGTTAAATTTAAGGATAATTCATTGATTTACCATGATGAAAAATGTGATTTTGAAGGTGAAAGTAATTGTGATTTAGAAGCAGGTGATTTATCTTATCGATTTACGGGAATTGATTCAAAAGTAAACAATTATATATGCTTTGGTAGTGATGATGAAACCTGTCCTGAAGAAAATTTATATCGAATAATTGGTTTATTTTTAAATAGTCAAAATGAATACGAATTAAAAATAATTAAAGCTGATTATACTACCACCAACCATTTAGGGGCCAATGGTAGTTATAGTGGTTTATATATGGATGGATCCGCTAAACCTAAAAAAGATGTTAGTTTAGATAATTATTTAGGCGATAAAGATAATTTCTATCCCCAAATAGGATGTTATATTTGGAATCAAGATAAAAATCCTAATTGGGCCGAAAGTAATTTAAATAAGATAAATTTAAATGATTATTACTTTAATACTTATTTAGGAAAAAATAATTCTAATTCAAAATGGCAAAATTTCATCGTCAAACATGATTGGCAAATTGGCGGAAATGGTTATGGCCAAATTGAATATAGTAAAGTAAAAATAGCTTTTGAAAATGAAATATTACATCCTAAAAATGATATTAAAGAATCAGCATATATTGGGTTAATGTATGTTTCTGATTATGACTATGCTGTTGATTCAAGTGCTTGGCAAAATACTTCTAGTGGTCTTAAAAATGCGAAAGATTTAAATTGGTTAAATATGGGCTTATACGAATGGACTATAACAACGACTACGGATGGTGGGGTTTTAAGCACAATGAGTCAAGGAGGAATTTGGGCTGGGGATTACGCGAATTCTTGTTTTGCTATTAGACCTGCGATGTATTTAAAAGCTAATACTCATATAATAGATGGAAATGGTAATAAAAATACGCCATTTCGCCTTGGCTAAGTTGTTTTATTTGACTTAAAAAATATATTTATATATAATTAATTTATGAAGAAAGGAATCAATATTATGAAATTAAAGAAATTAAACAATCGAGGTTGGGGTATGGCCGAAATGATATTTTTTTGTGCCGTAATATTGATTGCGCTTTTAATAGCCGCATATTTAATTTATATGTTGTATCAACAATTAGGTTTAAATTAAAATGGAAAATATTGATTTTAATAAATTAAGAAATGATTTAATTGATTACTTATCTGGGGCTTATTTCGCCGGATATGGGGTAGCCATTGTAGAAATTAGTCAAATAACTTTGGCTTCCAATGAAGAACTTATCAAAATTGCTAATCAATATGGCTTTAATCTTAATGATTATATAATAAAAACTTCCAGTTTATGAATGAACTGAAAGTTTTTTAATATTTAATTTTTTAAAGTGCCAATTGATACTACATATACACCATCATCGCGTTTATAAGAATAATTAGCTCCGGTTAAGACAACTAAGAAGGCTGGGTCACCACATTTTTGAGTATCGACTTTTTCCTTAAATTTTAAAAGGTTAGATGCGGCTTCATCAATGTAGCCACTACCGAGTTTAATTTCGATAGCTCCCCATTTTCCACTGCTAGTTCTTAGGATGGCATCTACTTCAAAGTTTTTTTCATCGCGATAAAAAGTTATATCCCCGCCATAGCTTTGGGTATATATTTTTAAATCCCGCATACAAAGTGCTTCAAATAATAAACCAAAAGTATTTAAATCTTTAATTAAATCGTTAGGTTTCATTTCTAAAATCGCGGTTGCGATGGATGGATCAACAAAATATTTTTTAGGTTTAGTTCGAAGGGCATATTTACTTCGAAAATTTAAATTTGTTGCATTAACATTTTCAATGACAAATAATTTTTCTAAAGTATTTAAATAATCATTTAGAGTTGGTCGCGAAATATCGTCATCAAAATTATTTTTAACATCTTCTTCTAAGGTTGTATTAGATACCGGGGTGGCAATATTTCGCGCTAAACTTCTTAAAACATTTTGCATTTTCTCGGGATTTCTTTCAACTTTATCGATATTTTTAACTTCTTCATGAATTAGTGATTTAACATATTCTTGGGCAAATCTATACTTTAGATCATCTTTAACTTCAATGGATGCTGGCCATCCACCTCTTACAATAATGCTAGCTAAGTCTTCTAAAGATAATTTGGATACCCCTGCGATGTCTTTGCCTTCGATAATATCAGCAAATGATACTTCTCCCGTGGATTCTTGGGATTCGAACAAACTCATTGGTCGCATTAATACCCGGGATATTCTTCCCGTTCCTGTGTGCATTGTTTCTCCTTCACTTGGCCGAGCAGAACCGGTTAATAGATATTGGCCTTTTTTCCCAGAGTGATCAACGTCAGTTCTAATTGAATCCCATATCACGGGATACATTTGCCATTCATCAAACATTCTGGGTTTTTCGCCATTTAAAAATAACGAAGGTTTCGTATTTTTAATTTCATCATATTCTTGTTTTCGGTCGGGATTTTGAAATTCAATTATACTTTTAGCATGGTAGGAACCAGTAGTAGATTTGCCGCACCATTTACAACCTTCGATTAATATAGCTCCCATAATTTTCATAAGATCATTTATTTCTGAATCAATAACTCTTGGTAAATATTTCAAATTTTAGGCCTCCTTTTTATAAAAAGATTATAATACTATTTTACAAAAAAAGCAAATATTATTTTACATTTTGAGCAAAAACCATTTTACATTTTAAGCGATCAATCGTTTTTAGTTAAGCGATATAAATTAAGAGAAGGTTTGTTAAATAACCGGAAATTAAATTTTTCGTTGCCAAGGCCATTCGAAATATAAATATCGGTTTCTTTTAATTTATAATAATCTTCGTGATAATTTTTAGATCCTGAAGTGTGAATTAAAGCTCCATAAAAAGGAATGTTGATAATACCCCCTAGATAATTGCCAGCTAAAATAAGATTGGGATTATAATCTTTAATAAAATTGATATTATCGGGTTTATTAGTAGCCACAATAGTATAAAGAGGATTAATATTTTCTTCGTTAGTAAAAGCATTAGCTATATCGGTATCATCGGTTATGCCAACTAATTTTATAGGATTAATATCTTGATAAAAAATATATTCATAAGTATTATTAAGTAATTTAAAATTAGCTTTATCTAAAATGTTTTTATAAGTGTCAAGATATTTTTCATCATGATTACCAATAACCGCATATTTATATAAAGTACAATCTAAACGCATTAATTCACTAATTAGTTTATTTTCCTCTTCCTCATTAATTTTATAGTTTTTATTTAATAAATTGCCTGTGAAAATAATAATGTCAGGTTTTTGTTCATTTATTTTATCAATTATTTTGGTTAGATTCTTTTTTTTGCCATTATAGAGTATATTAGAAAAATGAATTATTTTAAAATCGTTAAAAGCTTCAGTGATATTTGAATTGGAAATAGAATATTCATTAATTTTTAAAGAATTGGGTTCTAAAAAATAACCATCTAAAAATAATAAAATAATTATTAAAATTAGGCCAATAATAACTTTTTTCACAATAAACCACCTAGGAAAATGATTAAAAGACAAATAGTATTATGCATGCCATGAACCATAATAGAAGTAAAAATATTATCAGTTTCATAATAAGTTTTCGCTAAGAAAAAGCCTAAAGCGGCATAGGGAATTGCAAAAATAAAGTCGCCATTAAAGATAACATGCATTAAACCAAATAAGAGGCAAGATATAAAACATTTTAGGTTAATATTAGTAGAAATATCTTTGATAGAAGCTCGAAAAACGATTTCTTCCGTGATAGGAGCTAAAAAAATGCTTGCAATTATGGAATAAAGTGGTAAACTATTAAACAAAGTTCTATTTTGTTCTTCATTTATTGCGATATTTCCGGTTATAGAACTTAGAATAAGATTTGTCATAATCATTAAAAGAAGACCAACAAGATAGTATTTAACCATTATATTTATGTATTTTTGCCAATTTACTTTAAAATCTTGCCATTTATTAATAAATATGTCTTTATATATAATGATTAAGACAATGCAGGTTATAAAAGGAGAGATTAAATTAAGAATATTAAGAACCCAAAAGTTTTTAAAAAAAGGAATTTTAGTTAAATTTAGGCTCGCTAAAAATAAGCTTATACCCAAACTTAATACTAAATATAAGATAATTCCTTTAGCATATTCTAGATATTTCTTAATATTCATATTTATACTCCTATAGATTAAATATAACATAATTTATTTAGAAGTTCAATTTTAGATAATTTTAATTGAAAAAGTTATTAAACTATTGTAGAATAATAGTAGGTAGGTGGCGAAATGCAAAAATTAAAAAAAATAATGTTTGCTTTCTTGATTAGTGTGATGTGTTTAAATAATGTTAGTGCGGTTAATAGGTGTTCAACTAACGCTAAATCAGAGTTAAACAAATACGTATCACAAATTAAGGCAAGTTATGCAACAAAGGAAGAAAAGGTTCTTTCTGATAATATTGATAATCCGATTGAGGATGGAAAACAGTATGAAATCCTGGTAGAATATTTGGAAATTACTTTAACAAACTTAACTGATCAATTTTATATAGAGGTTAGTAATGATTTTAATGAAGAAGTAAAAACATATCGATATAGTGATAGTGATAATGGCATTATAACAATTCGTTGGGATATGTTATCTGAAGTTGCGAAATTTACTTTTAAAATATATGCTAATGAAAATACAAAATGTTCCGGAGTTTTACAAAAAACATTAACATTACAACTTCCAAGATTAAATGATAATTATTCAAATCCTATTTGTGAGGGAATTTCCGAATTTAATCTATGTCAAAAATATGTAACTTTTGCTCCAATGGAATATGAAGATTTTGTCAGTAGAGTTAATGATTATAAAGAAAAAAATAAAATAGAAGATAAAACGAATACAAACCAAGATAAAAATGCTTGGGAAAACATAAAAGATTTTGTCAGTAAAAATAAATATTATTTCATCGGTGGTGGTATTGCAATAGTAGCTATTGCTACGGGGGTTACAATAACTATAGTTGTTAAAAAAAGAAGGAGAATAGAGTTATGAAAAAATTAAAAAGATTTTTAATAATTATTTTAATAGCATTTGCATTTTTAATTAATGCTAAAAATATTTCTGCCATAAACAATGGTGATTCAATTCTTATAGGTAATTCAGGTGAAACTAATTCAGGTTATCATGTAATATATTATTATGGGATAATGCAATCTGGTGAAAATAAAGGCCAAGTGCTTAAATTATATTGTATTGACCCAGGTGCTCAAGCATATAATGGAGTTACAACTGTAAAAAAAGCTTCTGATTTTACTAAGAATTCCTCTTCAAATGCTAAATATTATGGTTTAGCTTCAATAATTAAAAATGGATATCATAGTGATCCAAGACATTATTTATCCACAAGTGAAATTACCGACCTTGTGGCGACTGACGTTGCAGTTAGAGCATATTCTTTTTATGTATTAGCTAATGAAGTAGGTTATACACATACTGAAGAAACAGTTGGATCATTAGTTCAACCAGCATTTTTGAAATTGGCATATGATACAGCTAGTAGTTATCGTACGGATTTAAAAAAATATCTAGGAGTAGATACCAATAAAGGTAAAAATAATAGTATGAATGTGTATCTTACTTCAACTGTATCTAATAAAGCTATAAGTTTGCTTAAAGGCGGTTTTGAAGCAGCAATTAAATATGGCAAAAATGAATTTGGTTCAGAAGTAAAAGTAAGTATTACAACATCCGATTATGTAGATCCTGCAAATCCACATGGATTAGATGTTCAAGAAAAGTTAGTAACATTTAAAATAAAACAAACAGATCCTAAAAAACCCGGATTTGTTAAAATAAAACCAAGTGATATAGTATGTAATGATTGTTCTAAATACGGAATAAGTATTAGTAAAATAGAATATCAAGAAAATGGTACTTGGAAACCTTTACAAGGAGAAATTGATTTAGCCAAAGTAGTAGATTCAAGAACTGGATATGCAAGAGTAAAAATAACATTGAATAAACAACAAGTAAATCAAACAGATTGTGCGGCTTCTATCAAAATTAATTATAGAGTCCCAAGTTTAGTTGATAATAGTACTCAAACTGTGGTGGTAAATAGAACTAGTACTGGTTATCAAAGATATGCGGGAGGAATTGTAACTGGTAATGGTGGTAGTACCAATATGGAATCTGTAAAAAGCTATACGATTCCGGCGAATGCCATAGGTTGTTTATCTGTAGCTTGTGATACGAAAATTGAAACTCCAGAATGTTCTCCTGAAACTGAAGGGGAAGCTAAAGTAGAAGCCCCAAGTAATATTAAACAATGTATAATTGGTAAAAAAGATGAAGCTGGAAATGAATATAAAGTATATCAAGATAGTGTAAATAACGAATATTGTGCAACTTACTGTAAAGAAGATTATGCAAGTATTAAGTTAAATAGAGCTTTAAGTGGTTTAAAATGTGGAAGCTACTTTAAATTAAAAGCTAGTATAAAAGGTAGTCAGGATTGCTATCGGGCAGGTGAAGGAACAACTTCTATAAATAGAGCTCAATTCTTGATAGATATTCTAGATGCGCAATTAGATTTATTAGATGCATGGAATAATTATACGAAGTTAAAAGCGGCTCAAAATAATATAGGAACAGGCAATACTGTTGATGGTTCTTATGTCGGAAAAGAAGCTATTAATATTAATGAAAATACTGCAACATTTGGAGTAAAAGATGTAACCTATACATATCATTATGAAGCGGCAACTAATGAAGAATTAAAAGAATTAATAAATAAAGAATTAGAAGAAGCAACTAAAGATGTAGATCCAGAAGCAGTAGAAGGTGCTTATAAAGACTTTAAAAATGTAATAGCAAAATATAATTCATGTGTAACTGATTGGAGTAAAGAATTTGCCTTTAATCAAAAAGTAGGTTGGGAATATACTGAATTAACTGATGGCGGATATCCAAATTTAAGCGAAAATTCAACATTAAATGACTTGATTCCAGAAGAAGATCGGGTATTAAGCCCAGTTGGTGAAAAAACAACAAGCCAAAAAGTAGAAGCATGTACTGGTGAAGTAAATAATGAATATACTACATGTACTACTGGTTGGACAGATACAAATAATACATTTACTAACAATACTTATATGATATGTGATATAAATGGTTGTAGAAATGTAACGGAAAAAGTATCAAATGCTAAATATGTTAAACAACACAGTGAAGCTTCTCAAGATTATGAATCTAAAGAACAATTCTATCAAGTAGCAGCTAGTGGCCCAGCTAGTGGAGCAATAACCAGTGTTGGTGCAAATGGATTTAATGTTCCAGGAATTCAAACAACACCAATTCCAGGGATTCCATTATCATTAGATTCTGTAGTTGGTGGAACATTTAGATTGACAATCAGAGATCTTGGAGAATTCTATGATCGTTATAATGAAGATGAAAAATACGGAAGATTATTAGACTTCGGTGGCGAACAAGAAAGAGACAGTATTGGAGCTCATGTCGGAGTTGCAGATGCTTGGAATGGTGAATATACATGCTACTATAAAAATGATTGTTTACCTTGTCCAGATTGCGATTTTGAATGTAAGAGACCAGATGGTGGCGAATGTGTTTGGGAAGAATGTCCTGAATGTAGCGTTGCATGTGTAAACTGTATCTTTAATTTAGGTCAATTACAATTAAATAATAAGACAATATCTACCAATAATTTTGGTTCTGCCGATCGGGAATATGGCTATAACTGGAATATTAATACTAATTTAGCTAGTTTAGAATTAATAAAAGATAAAGCTGAAGCAACTATTGGTGAAATCGAAGATGCAAATACCACAATATATGATGAAGAAAATGAAGAAGCATTAGAATTTGAAATTGAAATGACACCAGAAGTAACTAATTATATTCGTGATTACAATAAAAAGGTTGAAGATGATAAAGAAGGCGGTTATGGAAACGATTCCTTAACATGTTATAAATACGAAGATGAAAATGGTGTAATTCATGAAAACTTATTCTGTTATAGTGACTTTATCGATGAACTTGTAGGTCAAGGCTTTAATATAACAGCGAAGAATAGAAGTTCGGCAAATGACCGGACAGATAGCGAAGGTAATTTGAAAGATTTAAGTTACTGGACACCATGGACCGATGATAAGAATTATGATAGCAATGTAATTGGTGGACCAGCTTGGAAATAGGAAGGATGTGACAAAGTATGAAACATGCATTTTGGGCATATTGGTTAATATTATTAGGAGTATTTATAGTCGTAATAATGTTATTAGTGCAAAGTGTCACATCAAATAATCAACAAGATTATTTCCTAGTTAAAGAGTTAACAGAAGTAGCAATGCTAGATGCTGTGGATTATGGCTATTACCGGCAATACGGGGAAGTAAGAATCAATAAAGAAAAGTTAATTGAAAACTTTTTAAGAAGATTTGCCGAAAATGCCTCATTATCGACAACGTATACGATAAAATTTTATGGAATATATGAAGCTCCACCAAAGGTAAGCATCGAAGTAAAAGGAAAATCGAATTCGTTTACGGTAGTGGCCGGTGAAGATGCAACTGATTTTGATATCGTAAATAGAATAGATAGTATCTTAGAAGGAAATAAAGTCGAAGAATAATATGAAAAACCAATCTTGGAAAAAGAGATTGGTTTTCTTTTGGAAAAATATTGAAAAAATAACAACAATAATATATAATGTTTATAGTACGTGGATAATAAATAGGAAGGATGTGACAAAGTATGAAACATGCGTTTTGGGCATATTGGTTAATATTATTAGGAGTATTTATAGTCGTAATAATGTTATTAGTGCAAAGTGTCACATCAAATAATCAACAAGATTATTTCCTAGTTAAAGAGTTAACAGAAGTAGCAATGCTAGATGCTGTGGATTATGGCTATTACCGGCAATACGGGGAAGTAAGAATCAATAAAGAAAAGTTAATTGAAAACTTTTTAAGAAGATTTGCCGAAAATGCCTCATTATCGACAACGTATACGATAAAATTTTATGGAATATATGAAGCTCCACCAAAGGTAAGCATCGAAGTAAAAGGAAAATCGAATTCGTTTACGGTAGTGGCCGGTGAAGATGCAACTGATTTTGATATCGTAAATAGAATAGATAGTATTTTAGAAGGAAATAAAGTTGAAGGATAAAAGGAGAGAGAATAAATGGGAAATTTAGTAAATACTTTAAAAAAGTTCGTAACTAATAAAAATACGGTAACAATATTAGGAATTTTAGCCGGTATTATCGTTTTATGGATATTTTATAATTATCGCGTAAATAAAGCAATTGATCCTGTGCGTGTTCCTTATGCGGTTAAAGAATTGACGGCAACGAGTATGATAACGCAAGAAGATATTGAATGGACAGAGGTAAGTCGAAAATTTTTAAATGGTGTTAAAGTTATAACAAATATTAATGATTTAGTAGGTCATTATGTAAATGTAGGAACATCTATTCCCGAAGGTGGTTTATTTTACCAAGATCAAGTAGTTACAAATAAAGATTTACCTGATTCTTGGTATAGTGATTTACCTAAAGGTTATACAACTTATTTATTAAGCGTCAACAGTAAGACAACTGTTGGTAATTCAATCTATGAAGGAAATTACATTGATATTTATGTTCGTTATGTGGATGATGCCAATAATTCTTATATTGGACCATTACTTGAACATATTAAAGTTTTAGGTGTATTAGATAATCAAAATCAAAGAGTTTTTGATGCTTCATCATCTCGAACTCCAGCGGCTTTTGCTTTTGGGGTAACCCAACAACAATGGAACTGGTTAAAAGCCGCCGAATATTTGAAAAATGCCGAAGTTTTTCCAGTGCCAAGAGGTAAATATTATAGTGAAGAAGGCGAAACTTTACAAGGTAGTGAAACTATAATTCAATATATCGAAAGTAGTTCAACATTTGAAACTTCAGGAAATGATACCGATAATATAATTGATAATCAAACAACGGATCAAACGGATAATCAATAGAAAAAGAGGTGGCTATTTGTGAATGATGCTATATTTTCACAAATTGATTTTGGACCTTTAAAAGAATTTTTAGATGAAGATAATGTAACTGATATATCTTATTCCAATGGTGGCCAAATTCATTTAAAAACTCTTGATAAAGGGGTATATCGGATTGAAAGACCAGAAATAAATAATGCCTTAATGGAAAAATTGGCTTTTCAATGTTCGAATGTTATGGGTAAGTCCTTCAATATGGCTCATCCTTTTTTGGATGCCGAATCAGCCGAATTGCGACTTAATTTTATCCATGATTCGATTGCTACGAATGGTATTTCTTGTACTATCAGAAAAACGCCGGCAAAAATCCGGCTTAATAAAGAAAAGTTATTAAGTGAACAATATGTTACCGAGAATCTACATGATTTTTTAATGACTTGTGTTGAAGGCCACTGTAATATAATTGTTTCAGGGGAAACTGGTTCTGGGAAAACCGAACTTGTTAAATATTTAGCCAGTCATACGAAAGAAAATGAAAAAATAATTACAATCGAAGATACGTTGGAATTGCACTTGGATAAAATATTTCCCCATCGCGATATTGTAGCGGTTAAAACTAATAACATTGCTTCTTACACCGATGTCTTGGTAACTTGCATGCGGCAAAATCCGAAGTGGATTCTTTTATCCGAAGTCCGAAGCGCCGAAGCGGTTATGGCCGTCAGAAACTCGATTTCCTCTGGGCATAATATTATTTCCACAATCCACTCTGATCGGGCTTTAAATATTCCGATGCGGCTATATAGTTTGCTCGAAAATAATATTGATATTGAACAATTTTTAACTTCCATCCATCGTTATGTCCAATTAGGTATTCATGTTAAAGGCTATATGAGTAAAGAATTAGGTCGTTTTCAACGGGAAATTATTGAAGTTGTGGAATTTTATGTCGATGAAAATAATAAAGCTTGTTCTAATATAATCTTTAAAAAAAGATTGGATGGAACATTTACATTCCATAATCCTAGTCGTTATTTAAGAGAATATTTGGGAGTTCAAGGCGTTGAACTTGATCCACATTTATTTGTGGCAAATGACGAAATTGGAACAGATGAGGACATTGCTAAAGAAGAAGAGGCAATGACAAAGGCGAGTACTGAAAATATTGAAAGTTTATAAAGGAAGGTGAAGAAATGGGAAATTTGGTTGAACTATTTATCTTAATACTAATTGCCAGTTTTGTTATTTTATATCGGAAAAATCCTGGGGAAAATGCCTATAAATTTCTTGTTTCTAGTATAACCAGAGTATATGACAAATACGCTCCATATTCATTTAAAACGGTAAGAGAAAAAGCCGTGGAATTAGGACAAGAATATAATGCGCGGCAATACATTGTGCAAACAATTTTGATGGGTGGTTTCGCAGCTTTAATTGGTTACTTTTATTTTTATAGTATAATCATTGCTGTTATTTATGCGGCGGTAACTATTTCTTTTATCCCCTATTTGGCATATCTTCGTTGTCAAAGAATATATAGTGAATATGTTTTTGAACAAATTCAAACTTATACGACTAACGTTATCATGGAATTTAATACAACCCAAAGTTTTGTTAAGTCTTTGGAAGGGGTTCGCGATTCAGGTATTTTAGAAGATCCCGTTTTAACTGATGTAAAAAAAATGATTGATATGAGTTACCAAAATGGAACCATTAATGCCTCACTCGAATTTTTTAACGAAAAATACCCTTATTATATGGTTAAAAATATGCATCAATTATTTTTACAAATTACCCAAGAAGGGGCGCGTGATTCCGGCGATTCTTTAGAAAACATGGCCATGGATATCGATGCCTTAGTTGAAGGCGTTTATCGGGATCAAATGGATCGGAAAAATTTCCATGGGCGGTTTATTAAATTTGGTTTAATGTTATTTTTATTAGTTATTGTTTTAAGATTTTTATTAGGTGAAGATAATTATATTTCCCTTTTAGATATTTGGTATGTGCAAATAGTATTACATGCAATAGTTATTATAAATGCCATGTTTTTACTATCGGGCGAAAAATACTATAATGCAGATGTAGGGGTGGAATAATGCAAGTAGAAATAATTATTTTAGCGGTCATTGTCTTTGTGATTATGGCATATACAGGCCAAATAAATATTAATCAATTAATCATTGATAACCAAATGTTTTTTATGAAACTGAAAGAAAGTGATTGGGATTTTTATGTGCAAGCCAAATATGGTAATGGCATTAATCCCGACATTTTGTTTAATAAAAGAATTAAAAATGCCTTAATCGTAATGGTTTTAGTCTTTTTATTCATGATTAATGGCTTTAATAGTGTTAAGTTATTGTTAGTATTTGTTATTGGGTTCTTTGTTTTTAAAATGCCTTATAACGATATTAAGAAATATTATAAAAGACATATTCATGAAATTGATATGATGTTACCATATTATTTAAAAAATTTGGAAATATTAATTCAACATTATACGGTCCCTGTAGCTATTGGAAAATCGATGGCCGATGCTCCGGAAATATTTCGCGAAGGATTAAGAGAAATGATTGATGCCATTAATTCGGGGGATGATTCTATTGAACCTTATATGGCTTTTGCCCGGAAATATCCGGTTCGGGATTCCATGCGGATGATGCGGCTTTTATATCGGTTAAGCTTAGGTCGCCAAGAACGAAAACAAGAACAAATCTTAGCATTTTCGCGAACAATTTCGTCTTTACAACAAAAGGCCAGAGAAACAAGATATAAAAATCGGTTAGAAAAAATGGAAAATAAGACTATGAGCATGTTAATTACGACCGGTGTCGGCTTAATGATTTTACTAGTCTTCTCCGTTTTAAAATTAATGAATTTATAATTAGTCAAATGACTAATTATTTTTTTGTAAAATTGTTTTGAAATAATTGCTATTTTTAAAGGGATTGGGTATAATAAAAATACAATAGGGAAGTGTAGTTTAAGTGGATACTAAGGAACAAATGAAAACTAATTATAAAGAAATTATCCATTTAATTTCAACTATTATCAGTTGGACTTTATTTAGTATTCTTATTATTTGTGCGATTTTTTTAATTTATTATTTTATTGCCATGCAAGTCTATGCGGTAAAAGGGGAAAAATACGAACCTAAATTTTCTTTATATGCCATTATGAGTAATAGTATGGTACCAAATATTAATGTTTATGATGTTATAATTGATTTAAGAGTTGATAGTCCTCAAGATATTGAAACAGGGGATGTAATTACTTTTATTTCGAAAGCTCCAGAAACCAGTGGAATGACGATAACCCATCGGGTAGTAGCTGTTATCAAAGATCAAGAAGGAAATTATTTTTACCAAACTAAAGGCGATAATGCGCCCGCGGAAGATACTGGACGAGTAGAATATAGTAACATAATTGGGAAAGTGGCATTTAAAATACCCCAATTAGGTCGCGTTCAATTATTTATTTCTAATGCTACCGGTGGTATCTTATTAATTCTTTGTATTTCCTTATTTATCATTTTGAAAGGTTTAGTAAAACGCTTATTTGCTAAAGTAGGGCCTATCCAATTTAAAAATAAATTATTAGTTCTTTTAAATAAACCCTTATATTTACCTTATAAAGGTCAAGCCTTAGCTAGCAACGAAGATATTAATATTCAAAATCAACCAATATCTAAGAAAGAAGACGATGAATGGGAATTGCCTGATTTAAAATAATTAAAATAATTATCCTTGTAATTTTGGAAAAATTTGCTATACTATTTTTTTAGAAAAATGTTTAATAATTGGATTTTAGGCAACATTAATAGTAACCAGTTAGGAAGTGGAATTATGGATAAAATTATTATTAAAGGGGCAAGAGAAAATAATTTAAAAAATATCGATATTGAAATACCTAAAAATAAATTAGTAGTTATGACCGGAGTTTCTGGTTCGGGGAAAAGTAGTTTAGCTTTTGATACTATTTATGCCGAAGGTCAAAGAAGATATGTGGAAAGCTTGTCGGCTTATGCCCGACAATTTATTGGGGTTTCAGAAAAACCCGATGTGGATTCGATTGAAGGCTTAAGTCCGAGTATTTCGATTGATCAAAAGTCAACCAATAAAAATCCGCGGTCAACGGTGGGAACTATAACCGAAATCTATGATTATTTACGACTTTTATTTGCCCGGATTGGTGTACCATATTGTCCCAATCATCATATTCCGATTAAAAGTCAAAGTATTGAAGAAATGACGAATAAAGTCATGAATTTAGAAGGCCAAATGGTAACGATTATGGCGCCGATTGTCCATGGTGAAAAAGGTACGCATAAAGATATTCTTACCAATTTACAAAAAGAAGGTTTTACCAAAGTTCGCGTTAATGGGGAAATTTTAAAAATTAGTGAAGTCACCGATCTTGAAAAAAATATTAAAGATAACATTGATTTAATTATGGATAAAATTATTGTAAGCACTGAAGAAAGCGGCCGGATTTTTGAAGCTATCGAAGAAAGTACCAAAAGAGCCGAAGGGAAAGTTGTTATTGTTACTGATGATGAAGAAATTTTAATGAGTGAAAAATATGCTTGTTTAAAATGTAATTATTCGATTCCCGAATTAGAACCGCGGCTTTTCTCTTTTAATGCTCCTTATGGTGCCTGCCCGGATTGTAAGGGTTTAGGAACCCAATTAAAAATTAGTGAAGATTTACTAATTCCCGACAAAAATAAATCTATTCTCGGGGGAGCAATTTCGGCTTTAAGTTTAGATAGTACAACTTATGCTACCCAAGTGGAAACTGTTTGTAAAAAATATAAAATTGATATGAATGCGCCAATTAAAGATATTCCGCGCAAAAAACTAAACTATTTATTATATGGAACAGATGATTTACTAGAATTTAACTATGTTTCCAAAAATGGTAATACGCGGAATACCACGAATACTTATGAAGGCGTGATTCCGGCTTTAGAACGGCGTTACATGGAAACGAAAAGCAACTGGATTCGCGAATGGCTAGATAATTATATCGTTGAAATGCCTTGCCCTACATGTGGCGGAAAAAGACTTCAAGAATCCGTTTTATCAATCTATATCAATAAGAAAAATATTTTTGATTTAACCGATATGTCAATTAAAGATTTATATGAATTTATGTGTAATTTAAAATTAGATGAAGAAGAAGCTAAGGTTAGTGAACTAATTCTAAAAGAAATTAAATCACGATTAGAATTTTTAAATAATGTCGGTTTATCTTATCTTACGTTAACACGAAGTGCTGGAACCTTATCTGGTGGCGAAGCGCAAAGAATTAGACTGGCCACCCAAATAGGGAGTAAGTTGTCGGGAGTATTATATGTCTTAGATGAACCAAGTATTGGTTTGCATCAAAAAGATAATGAACGCTTAATTAATAGTTTAAAAGAGATGCGCGATTTAGGAAATACTTTAATTGTGGTCGAACATGATACGGATACGATGCTCGCCGCGGATTATTTAGTGGATATTGGTCCGGGCGCCGGAGAATATGGGGGCGAAGTTATGGCCGTCGGAACTCCCGAAGAAGTTATGAATAATCCCAAGAGCTTAACCGGCAAATACTTAAGAGGCGAAGAACAAATTGAAGTACCTAAGAAAAGACGAAAAGGTAATGGGAAGAAAATAACCATTAAAGGGGCGGCCGAAAATAATTTAAAAAATATTAATGTTGAAATTCCTTTAGGTAAGTTTGTGGTGGTCACCGGGGTGTCTGGGAGTGGTAAATCTTCTTTAATTAACGAAATTTTATATAAAACGGTGGCGAGTAAACTATACCGGTCGAAAGAAATCCCGGGCAAATGTCAAAAAATCTTGGGCTTAGATAACATTGATAAAGTGGTGCAAATTACCCAAGATGCGATTGGCCGGACCCCAAGAAGTAACCCAGCGACTTATGTCGGTGTCTTTGATGATATTCGTGATATTTTTGCCCAAACTAAAGAAGCTAAAATGCGAGGTTATGATAAAGGTCGTTTTTCTTTCAACGTTAAAGGTGGAAGATGCGAAGCTTGTTGGGGTGATGGTGTTAAAAGAATTGAAATGCATTTTCTAGCCGATGTTTATGTTCCTTGTGAAGTCTGTGGTGGTAAACGTTATAACAAAGAAACCTTACAAATTAAATTTAAAGGCAAAAATATTAGTGAAGTCCTTGATATGCGGGTAAGTGAAGCGATTAAATTTTTTGAAAATGTACCAAAGATTTATAATAAATTAAAAGTAATGATGGATGTTGGCCTTTCTTACATTAAACTTGGGCAAACGGCACCGACTTTGTCAGGTGGAGAAGCCGGAAGAGTAAAACTATCCAAAGAACTCCAAAAGAAAGCCACGGGTAAATCCTTATTTATCTTAGATGAACCGACAACGGGTTTACATATTGATGATATTAAAAAATTAATTAAAATTTTAGATCGGATTGTCGATAATGGCGATACAGTTATTGTTATTGAACATAATTTAGATGTCATTAAAGTAGCCGATTATATTATCGACTTAGGACCAGATGGCGGTGATGGCGGTGGCAGTGTTGTGGCCACTGGTACGCCGGAAGAAGTCGCCAAATGTCCTAACTCTTATACGGGAGAATTTTTAAAGAAAATACTAAAATAAAAATATGGCAAATTATTGTTTATTGCCATATTTTTTAATCATTTCAGTTAATTCATCCGGGTGAATATCACAAACATTTAAAATAAACTCCGCGGGCATATTTTTCTTAATAAGATTTTTGACAAATTTTGTTTGAGCTTCGCCATATCCTCGACTATGTTCGACAATAAGCATATCTTCATCTTTTGTTCGCGGATAATAAAATTTAATATTTTTATTAATATTTTTTAAATTTTTAATGAATTTCATAAAATTTTTATTATGTTTCTCCTTTCAATAATAATATAGTCGGTTAAGTAGTTATTTCCTTTTTTAGAAATCAAAAATTTTATAGGTGATACTCATAAACAATAGTAAACTAAAAAAAATTATGCTATAATTGGAAAAGATAAGGAGAATGATATATGAGTGATACAATTATTACAATCGGTTCATTTAGTATTAAGTGGTATTCCGTACTTATTCTAGTTGGTGCAGTTTTGGCAATTATGATTGCTTTAAGAGAAGGGCGCAGATTTAATTATTCCAAAGATTTTATGTTTAATATGATGTTTTGGGCCATTATCTTTGGTATCATTGGTGCTAGATTATATTATGTTTTATTTAATTTAAATCTTTATTCGAACTGGGTTGATATTTTTAAAGTTTGGGAAGGGGGACTAGCCATTCATGGCGGAATTATTTTTGGTTTAATTACAATTATTATTTATTGTAAAAAATATAATATGCGAACGATTCGCATGACCGATTTTATAGTTCCCGGTTTAATTTTAGCTCAAGCTATTGGTCGGTGGGGAAATTTCTTTAATGGGGAAGCCCATGGGGCGGCAACAACCTTGGCTCATTTACAAAGTTTACATATTCCTAATTTTATTATCGAAGGAATGCAAATTGATGGCATTTTTTATCAACCAACCTTTTTATACGAATCATTATGGTGTATATTAGGCTTTATTATTTTATTAGTCATTCGGCGTTTAAAATATACGAAAATTGGTCAACCAACGGCATTTTATTTAATCTGGTATAGTTTAGGCCGGTTCTTTATCGAAGGAATGCGGACTGATTCTTTAATGCTTGGCGGTTTTAAAATGGCCCAAATAGTATCAGTCGTAATGTTTGTTATTGGTTTAGGTATTTTAATGATTACAACCCGAAAAGGTCGCTTTGAAGATTTATATAATAAAGATGCTGAACAACAAATTAGATTTTAAGAGGAAAAGGGTTACTATTCACGGATTTTTACATTAAAAATGTCAAAGCACTATTAAAAACAACGAGTTAATTCTCATTGTTTTTGTTTGCTAAAAGTTCTTCTAAAGTATATGGATTTCCTTCCATTAATCTTTTGGCTGCTTCCATTTTGTTTTTCCCATTTCGATAACATGTTTCTAAATAACTTACTATCTTGGCATAATTATTCATGGTTGTATTATTTTTAAACATAAATGATACTACCAATTTTCTTTTTATTTGCCTTAATCCTAACTCGGCTGTATTGTTACTAAATGGTACTTCAAAATCTTTTATGAATAATAAATGATTATCTATATA
>CANROR010000007.1 GCA_947632275.1 uncultured Bacilli bacterium
TTCCCAAGATAATATTTATAATTTTTTTCTTTTCTGACCGAATTTTTGTCATTTTTATACCTTTCTCGATTCAATTTCGGCCATTTTTTCGTAAAATTCAACCGCATTTTCCGGCGTAACATTTTCATAACCCAATTCTTTTAAAGCTTGACTACTTATCGTCATTAATTGTTGAGTCCGACTTAACTTTTCTTCATTTTTTTGTTCGATTTCTTGAACAAATAAACGGTGATTGCTAATTACTTTATCTTTATCAGCTTTACCACTGTTATATAAAGACATTGCCGTATATAAAATACCTTCAAAAGTAAATTGCTTATCTTCATCAAAAGCAAATTCATCCGGCGCGATAAAACCATTACTTTTAGCAATATACGCTAAAATATATTCGATTTCGGGTATATTTTCTATTGATTGTAGTAAATAGTATAAATAACGAAGCATAGTGCCTGCCGAACCGGTAGAATCTTCTTCTAAACGTTCTTTAAGCAAAAACATAATATTATTTAACAATTCTTTATTGTCTTTAGTTAAAGAATCGCTATTTAAATAATTCATTTCATTTGTTTTTTTCACCGAACTATTTAATCTTTTTTCCACAGTCGCCATATATTCAGTTGTAACTTGAATTTTTTCAATATCTTTTTCATTACCATTTTCAATATCTAATAATTGTAACAATAGTAATTTCTTTTCTTTTGGCCATTTTTCTAAATTATCTAATGTAAGATAATTATAAACCATTTGGCGCGAAACCCCTAAATATTTTGCTAACTTTACTTTGGAAACTCCTAATTCCTGTAAAATATCATTTAATCTTTTCATATCTACCTACCCTATCTATTTACATCTTAATTATAACTTAGTTAACAAAAAAGTGTCAAGTAATTATTGAATATACCATAATGGATCATCATTTTTATAAACGGTTTTAATAAAACCACAACCTAAGCATTCTTCGCCTAAATAAAGGACGCAGGCTTGACCAGGCGTAACCGCTTTTACTTGATTTGGGTATTTAACTTTTATTTCGTTATTTTCTAAATATTCTAATTCGACCGGATAATCTTCGCCCCGATAACGGAATTTGGCCGTACAAAAGGTCGGATGAACGCTCGAGATAAAATTGCAATTTTCAATAATACAAGAATCCGAATATAAGTAATCTTCATTAAAAGTTACATAAAGGATATTTTTAGCTAGATTTTTACCACAGACAAAGTGTCTTTTGGCATTACCACCCACGCCAACATTGCGTCTTTGCCCAATGGTATAATTCATTAAGCCATTGTGCGTGCCAATTTTTTCCTTAGTTTCGATATCAATAATATCGCCCGGATTAACTTTTAAATAGTTTTGGACAAATTTTTGATAATTTCGTTCGCCAATAAAGCAAATGCCCGTGGAATCTTTCTTATGGGCCACATATAAATTATTTTCTTCGGCTATCTTGCGCACTTCCGCTTTTGTATAATCGCCCACGGGAAATAATACATTTTTAAACTTTTCGGCTTTGACATCCGCTAAAAAATAAGTTTGATCTTTATTTAAGTCTTTGGCCCGTAATAATTTACCATTTTCCATTCGGGCATAATGACCAGTCGCAATATAATCGGCGCCTAATTTTAAGGCTTCTTTAATAAATAAATCAAATTTAATATACCGATTACATAACATATCCGGGTTCGGGGTTCTTCCTTTTTTTAATTCTTCTAAAAAGTAAGTAAAAACATAATCCCAATATTCTTTTATAAAATCGACGCGATGAAGTTTGATTCCTAATTCTTCGCAAACCTTTAAGGCATCATTATAATCTTGTTCTTGAGGACATATATCGGTCGCAATTTCCATACCTTCGGTATCATTATTGATAGAACTATCCCAATTGCGCATAAATAAGCCTTCAACTTCATATCCTTCTTTTTTTAATAAATAAAGAGCCACGGCGGAATCCACGCCGCCACTTACGCCAACAACAACTTTTTTCATAATAAATCACTATCATTAGTATACTCTATATTACTAAAAATTTAAAGATTTTTACCAGATTATCTCCGAGAAAATAAAGAAATAAATCATTTAACATAATAATTAAAAAAGCTAGTAATACTCTTTTTAATAAGATAAAAATAATTTCTTTATTTTGTCTTTTCTTTTTAATTAGTAAATTAATTAAATAATAAGTTATTTTTAAAAGCGAAATAGCCACAATCCCAAAGAAAAAGATAAAGACTAGTCTCGTAATAACTAAATAAATTAAACCAAAGAGAAAGCCTTTAAAACCGGCGACAATAACAAAATTACTTAAAACAAAACCCATAAGGAAACCTAGATAAAATAAATAGATGATAACTAAAAACACCCCAATACCTAAAAAAGAAGTAATAATTAAAGCCGGTATTACAAGAAAATGACTTAATAAAAAATTAATTTTGAGATTATCAATACTTTGTAAAAAGTTACTTATGCTACTACTAATTAGTTCTTGATTGGCTTTGGTTAAAAAAGTTAGATAAAAAATGCCCAAAATAAAGCCTAAAATAACAATAATACTTAAAAAGGTCCATATCTTTTTATTAGTGCTTGTCCACATATTATCACCTAATGAAATATATTGCATAACACTAAAAAATATGATAAATTTATTACAGAAATGAAGAAGGTGAAAACTTGAAAAGAAAAACTGTACAAAAATTATTTATTTGGATAATGCTTCTTATAATGGTTGGTAGTGTTGTTGCTTCAATTCTAGCTTATGTTATTCGTTAAAAAATCCATATCTTTTAAATTGATATGGATTTTTTAATTTAAATTAAGTCGATATGGATTAGTCTTTGTTCCATCTCCAGCAATTAATTTAATACTAGATTTAATGTAAAAAGAAGGCCTAATTGTCGAATAACTATACATTAATGTTGTTGATCTTATCTGACCACTATATGCTGGATATAAAACTGTATTATATGATGAGGAATCTCTAGTAATTACCCATTCATTCGATTGAGGAAAAGCCAACCAATCATTATTTAAAGCTAAACGATAATCATTTTGAGTTTCATCATCATAGGTAACTAAATTCCAATTTGCTGGCGATGCACCATACATATAGTCATTTAAATACATTAAACCGAAATAATTGCTATACTCAACATCATCTTTTTCACAATTTCGCAAATTAGTTGTATTATCATTTAAATAACAACTATTATCACCAATTTTAATTCTATTAGTCCCTACTTCATCATCGTATATATTTTTTGCATTCTTTACATTAAAAGTTTTTGAATTTAAACCGCCAATTATCCATGAATGTTTTTCCACTATATTTAAAAAGTTTGAAATATTTTCAAACATATAATTATAAAAATAAGTATTTAAATTAACTGTATTTAAATTACTATCTTGCCAATTATTGTAATTGGTTCCACTATTATTTCTAAATTGATTCCATCTATAAACTTGATTTGTTGTATCAGTAGTTGGGCCAAGTCCAGCACCAACAGTAGCGCCTCCCGCTTGGTCACCAGTTGCAAATCTATATTTTATTAATTTTATTTCATATTGACCATCTTCATTTAAGAATAGCCCAATAATCCGATATAATTCATCCTCACTAGTACAATTACCTATAGTAGTTGTTCCATCTAAACAAACATAATTATTTACAATATTATTTGCACCACTATATCTATAAGATAAATCACTCGCCTCTAACTCGGAATTTGCCATGCCTTCATAGTCGGCTACTCCATCGTGATAAATTATCGAATCATCCTTTTTATAATTTTTGATGAAACATTCGGCCATATTTTGATTGCGACATAAACTACCTAAAGCATCATAATCAAAATAAACATAACAACGATCGGCTTTATTTCCAATCACAGATATACTACCATTTTCATAATTTATTTTACTACCATTTAGACATTTACTTAACTTAGAATTTAAAACATAGTCTGTTTGAGGAAACCCATCTGTTTTATTATATTTTCCTGTCCCTGCTTGTTCTTCAATCATAATACTTAGAAAATTATTCTTTTTACTACTTTGATTTTTTAACACTTTATTTTCCTTTTTAGGATAGATTAAAATCAAACTTAAAATAATTATCATAATTAATATTGAACTTAATATTACTTTTCTTTTCATGGGCAAATCCTACTTTCACCCATAATTATATATATATATATATATATTCAAGACCCAAAAGTTACAATTCACGGATTTATGTAAAAAAAGTGTCAAAAAGGATGCAAAAAAGAAAACGCTTGATATACTAAATATATGGAAAGTAGTAGTAGTAATTTATTAAAACAAAATTTTGAATTAAGACACCGTGTAGAAGACTTAGAGTATCAAAATGCCAAATTAAGTAAGCAATTGTATCAAGCAATAACCAAAGATAATTCTTTAGAAAATGTTCATAAAAGATATGTGGAAAAAGAACAAGAAAGAATAGCCAAGTTGGTATCTCAAGGAGTTGAAGAAGCAAGTCAAAAGATTAATGGAAGGAAATCCATATACTTTAGAAGAACTTTTAGCAAATAAAAACAATGAGAATTAAACTCGTTGTTTTTAATAGTGCTTGACATTTTTTATGTAAAAATCCGTGAATAGTAACGTCCTAAATTAATATTTGACATTTAATTTTCAAAATTTTTAAAATTTTAGTCTAAAAGGATTTTCTTTACTGCCATTACCATTAATCAATTGTATACTATCTTCAAGGTAAAATGTTGGCCTAAATGAAAAGCCACGATCATAAACAAAATCGGCATCAACATTATAGTTTCTAAAAATTCTAAATGCTTGATTAGTTCTATCAACATCTGTAAGTGAAGATATTGTCCATTCATTTAGACCCATATACATCCAATTATACGCTATTATAGAACCACTGGTCCTTAATTGTATATTCCATTTTGATGATGCTGCCGCATAACCAAAATCATTAACATACATTAAACCTATTTTGGCTAAGTATTTTTCATTATATTGCGGATTTACTATTTCGCTAATATAGACATTCTTCATACTAGGATTATTAACCATATTATCGTAGGTATTACCGCCAATAATCCAATTATGATATACAATTTTATTTGCAAAATTGCCTAAACTATTTAAAAATATTTTATTTAAAACATTTTTATTAAAGTTACTATCATTCCATCGATTAGTATTTTGATTATTATTAATTCCTAAAGACGTATTCATGTAATATAATCCAATATTTTTTAAATAATTGGAATTTTCTCTATACATAGCACTTTGGGCTTTATTAAAACCTATTGATGCTAAACCATAAAAATTTTCTGTTTGTCCACTTTGATCAATTAAAGAATAATTATATTTGATTAATTTTGTTTCGTATAAATTTAAATCATTTTTAAATAAACCAATGATTCGATATAAATTAGAATTTTCACATGAGCCATTTTCACTATTATCAAAACAAACATAATTATTTATATTATTTTCTATATAACCATCAGTTAAAGCCTTTTGTTCCACTTCACCTAAAGTCGTATATGAATTTTCTTTATCATATGATACATAATAGGCCAAATTATTTGAATTACATAAATAATTAATTGCTACATCTTGACCATCACATTGTTTAAATATTAATTCGTTATCAATTCCAATATAAGTATAATTATATTTATCTACATACTCATCTTTTAATTTAAAATCACCGCCACTATAACGATAACTTAAATCTCCTGCCTCAAGATTAGCATTTTCCATTCCTTCATAATCTGGTAAACCATCATGATAAATTAAAGTGTTGTTTTTATTTTTGATTAAATATTCGGCTAAAGTTTCTTTTCTGTTATATGATTTTACACTTAAACCAACTTTAAAACTTTGACCCATCGTTTCATTGCTTGCATCCTTATCCACCCATAGATATAATTGATAAGTACTTTCACCTTGGAAAGGAATATTATTACTATATACTTTATAAATATTTTTAGCTGTTCCTTTTATCCCAGTGTTTAATTCTTTTAGTTCTTTACTATTAAAATCCGTTTCTCCTCTTTCTTGACTTGCAAGTATGCCTTCACTTAATACTTCTTTGCTTTTACTGGTTATCGCAAAATGAATAATATTATCTGCAATTTGGTTATCACTTAAACTAGTTAAATATAAGTTAAATCCAATATAATCTTCACAAGTACTACTAACTATAAATTCATAAGGATTTGTTTCTAAGCCTTTTTCGTCCGCCATCGGATAAGTATTTTCCAAATTTATAACTTTACCATTATCTTTTAATTGCACTTTAGCACAGGAATTAATACTTATATTGGTACTTTTTTGCTTTTCTTCGACTTTTGGTTTCATAAATGCATAAGTAAGACCAACTATACTTAAGATAAATATTAAGACTCCTAAAATATATAAAATTAAATTTTTTTTCATGAATCATATCCTACTTTCACCCATAATTATATATATATATATATATATATTCAAGCCCCAATTTAAAATTTGACAATATAATACGTCAAATTTTAAATGCCAAATATAAGGACTAATAAAGCTTTAAATTTATCTAAAAAGATAAAGACAATGGCTAAAGCACCAACCAAAAATGGTCCATATGGTACTTCATGATTTTTCGTTAAATATAAGCTAGCTATAGAATATGGTAAAGCCAGAAATGTCGATAAAATTAAAGCAATTAAACCAAGGCGAAAATTTAAAACTAAGCCTATTACAAAAGAAAGCTTAACATCCCCGCCGCCAAGTGATTCCTTCTTAAAGACTTTACCCCCAATATATTGAACAAAATACATCGTAAAGAAAAGCAAAATTCCACTCATAAGGGAAATACAAGCTTCTTTAGGTGATAAATAAATTAATTTTAAGATAAAAATTAAGATGCTTGCAATAATGAGAGGCGAATCTAAGATAATCATATATAAAAAATCCGTAATAAAGATTAAAACCGTTAAGGAAACAACTATTAAATACATAAAATAGGAATAAGATAAGCCATAAAGCAAATAACCTGCGGCAAAAAGAAGGCCCATCGCTAGTTCAACTATTAAATTAAGCGGATTAATTTTTTGATGGCAATAACTACATTTTCCATTTTGAAAAAGATAAGAAAAAATTGGAATTAAATTATACCATTTTAAGACATGGCCACAGTTATCGCAATGGCTTCGCGAAAAAAAGGCATCTTCTCCTTTGGGTAAACGCATTCCGACCACAAGAAAAAAGGAGCCAAATAATAATCCTAAAATAAACGTGAAAAAGACCATCTTCTACTCCTTATTTAATTTGTTCATACATACCAAACATCGGGATGATTACGGCAATAATGATAATACCAACAACTACGGATAAAAATGTAATCATAATTGGTTCGATAAAAGCTTTTAAATTATTGACAATATTCCGATGCATTTCTTGATAATATTCACTTACCTTTTGCATCATGTCAGCAAGTCGGCCCGTTGATTCACCGGTTACAATCATATAATAAGCAACATCAGGAATCGCCCAGTGATCTTTAAAAGCTTCGGATATTTTTTCACCCTTGACAATATTATTTATGGTACGATAAAGAATAGCTTTATAAATTTCATTATTTGTTATTTTACTTAAAATACCCATACTTTCGGTAATAAAGACGTTATTTTTCAAAAGCGATGAAAAAGTCTTGGAAAATATCGTTATTTCTTTATAAATTATAACATTTTTGACAATTGGAATATGCATTAACAAAATTTGAAAATAAGTTCTAAATAATTTTATGGATTTATAAGCAATCGCAATTAATAATACTATTAAAATCAAGACTAAACCGATTAATAAAATATTTTTTTTCAAAAAATCACTGATATTGACAATCATTAAAGTTAAGCCCGATATTTGAGCATCATTTTGGGCATATATTTCCGTGAATTGAGGAACAACATATAATAAAATAAAAGTTATAACGGCTAAAGCAAAAACACTAATAATCGCCGGATAAGTCATTGCACTAATCATTTCTTTTCGGGTGGTATTTATTTCGGTATAGTAATTTGCCATATCATCTAAGGTTTCAACTAAAGTCCCACTGGCTTCGGCGGCTTTTATCATATTAATTAATAAAGGAGGAAATAATTCGCCTTGTTTTTCCATGGCTACGGAAAAAGATTCCCCTAATGTTAATTCATAGGAAATAGATTGAAAAGCTCTTTCTCGCGCTCTATTTCCTTTTATTTGGGTATTTAATATTTTAATTGATTCATTTAAAGTTAAACCAGCCTTAATATAAGTCGATAATTGAGTAAGCCAAAAGATTAAATCTTTCGTCGACATTCTTTTTACCCCAAAAATAGAAGTTTTTTGGTATAAAGAATCTAAGAAAGCATTAGTCTTAATCATATAAACTTCATAGCCTTCATTAAGTAAGAAGGAATTAATATCTAATTTGGAAAAACCGGCCATAGTTTCAGTGACAATTTTACCTTCCTTATCTTTAGCTTTAAAATAATAAATATGTGGTTCTTTACTTCTCGTGGCGCCAGCTTTTTGTAAATCTTCCGTTAAAAGAGCCTTTTCTTTTTCTAATTTGGCTAATAATTTAGGGCTATATTTATACTCTTTTTTCTTCTTGATTTTCTTAGTTCTTTCATATATATCCATCGTCTCATCAATATTACCATCTTTCGTTGAACGATATATTTTATCTAAACGATAACTTAAAAAATTATATAATATTACCCATAAATCATAAAAACAAGCTTTAAATCCTTTTAAAGCAAAAACTAAAATATTAAGAATTGTGTAAAAAGGAAAGATTAAAATATTTATCAAATTATTATTTTCATTTTTTACAGTATCCATCAATTATCCCTCTTATCATTATAAAATAAGTATAGCATTTTCTCTAAAATTTGACAATGGGTTTTTGCTAGATACCAAATTTCGTAATTATGCATATATTATTACTAGGTGAGGAATATGTTTGGTCCTAATACAATTCGGAGTGGTTTAAGTTTTACCCGGATTTTGTCGGGAATATCGCGAAGTTTAAATTTTGCTAATCAAGTAATTCCGATTTATCAGCAAGCTAAACCAATGATTAATAATGCTAGACAAGTTTTATCGACGATTAAAGAATTTGCGCATAGTGATCCGATTAAAACTCCAGTATCTCCCGAGCCAATAAAAAACACCGTCTTAAAAGCTAGTTCAAAACCCACTTCTAATCCGGTATTTTTTCAATAAATTTTTGTAATCTTTTAATAATCTTCGCTAAACTTTCATCTTTATTTAAAAGATAGTTTGCTTGATTTTTCTTTAATAATGCCTGTAAATATTTTTTATCATAGTTTTTGCCAAAATCTCGTAAATCCGCCGTCAATATTTCCTTACCCTTTTGATATTTAATAATTATATAATATTTTCCCTTTTCGTAAACAACCTTTTCTTTGATTATTTTATATTCTTTCTTTTCCATAAAGCGTCTTAAAAATGGTAAATTGTTATTACTTTGAATAATTAAATATTCCGGTAAATTTTGACTATTTTTAATTATATCAGTTATTGTATGGGCACCCATGCCCGCGATAACCGCCACATCATAGTTTTCTTTTACTTGAGCAAAACCATCACTTAAGATTAATTTTATTTGCTTATCTAAATGATATTTTTCGATATTGGCCCTACTATATTCTAAAACGGCTAAAGATTTGTCGGTGGCGGCAACATTAGTAAAGAATCTTTCTTTAACTAAATAAATGGGTAAATAAGCATGGTCTGTACCAATATCAATTACTTTTTGGTTATCCGCAATTTCTTCGGCAATAGCTTGAAGCCGTAAAGATAGCATTATTCACCTAAAAAATCTCGTAATTTTTTGGCCCGTGATGGATGTCTTAATTTTCTTAAGGCTTTAGCTTCAATTTGTCTAATTCTTTCGCGCGTAACATTAAATCTTTTGCCAACTTCTTCTAAGGTATGGCATGTTCCATCTAGTAAACCAAATCTTAATTCTAAGACTTCTTGTTCCCGGGCTTGTAAAGACATTAAAACTTCCTTTATTTCTTTTTTTAGCATTTCATTTTCCGTGAATTCTTCCGGTGATAAACAAGATTCATCCTTTAAAAAGTCACCGAAATTAGAATCTTCTTCTTCACCAATCGGGGTTTCTAAAGATAATGGTTCTTGACTTATTTTTAAGACTTCCCTAACCTTTTCCGGGGTAATTCCCATTTTTTTAGCAATTTCTTCTTCGGTTGGATCCCGATTTAAATCTAAGGTTAATTGTCTTTGAATTCTTGTCATTTTATTAATCGTTTCCACCATATGCACTGGTACCCGAATGGTCCGCGCTTGATCGGCTAAGGCTCGCGTGATTGCTTGACGAATCCACCAAGTGGCATAAGTCGAAAATTTATAACCTTTATCATAATCGAATTTATCAACGGCCTTCATTAAACCAATATTACCTTCTTGAATTAAATCAAGGAATAAAAGGCCCCGACCAACATATCTTTTAGCAATACTTACAACAAGTCGCAAATTAGATTCGGCTAAAATTCTTTTGGCTTCTTCATCACCTTTAGCCACTCTTTGGGAAATTTCGGCTTCTTGTTCGGGACTAAGCAAAGATATCCGGCCAATTTCTTTTAAATACATCCGCACGGGATCATTAATATTAGTATCTTTACTAATGTCTTCTTCTACTAAAATAACTTCGTCTTCTTTTTTTCGGGCTTTCCCTGATTCATCGACATCCGCTTCGGGAATAACATTAATCTTGTTTTCGACGAATTTATTATATAATTCATCTAAAGAATCATTATCAATTTCTAAGCCTTTTAATTCTTCGGCTAATTCTTCAAAAGTAATGTAACCTCTTTCTTTTCCTTTTTTAATTAAATCTTTTTCTCTTTCTTCTAAAGTTTTAATCTCCTTCATTTTTCCACTTCCTTTTTCATTTCGGCGATTTTCGCTAATATTTCCACTTTTTTATTTACATCTAATTCATTTTGGAGCATTGTTTTTAGTTTTTTTATTTCCTCTTTTTTTAATTCCGCATGAATTACATCAATACATTTATTAAATTCCGTCATATTTACCTCATTTACTTGATTTTCGGCAATAATATCCATGACTTTGGCATTTATTTCTTCATTATCTTGAATAAATGAGGTAAAATCGGCAATATTTATGTCATTATAACTATTATTATAATAAACAATTTGCGAAAAGATTATGCGCTCAATCTTATTTTTTAAATAACCCAACCTTTCTTTATATATTCTTATATATTTACTATCGAGCATCATAGCATATAAAATATAATCTGTAGCTCGTTCATACTTACTTTTACTTATTTTTTTATCTCGCACTGGTTGGTGTGATACGGGTTCGGACCCCGCATTTTTTAAATTGGCCTTTAGTAATTCTTTATCCAGATTATATTTAGTACTTAAATTACTAATTACCATGTCTTTGGTTAAATCATCGACATTGCCAATGGAAGCCAAAACTTCCTTCACGTATTTTACCACATCTGGTATTGTTTGCAAGTTTTTATTTTCTTGTAAATAATTTAATTTAAAATCAATATAACTACTGGCTTGGGCAATATTTTCTTTTAGAGCTTCCATCCCAAAGGCGCGAATATATTCATCTGGGTCTTTAGCACCCGTCAAACGGACAACTTTGGTCGGAATTTGGGCATCAATTAATTTTTGTCCCAGTTCTTTGGTGGCTTCCAATCCGGCATTATCATTATCAAGCATCAAAACCACGGGAACGCGCATCTTTTTGAGCTCATTAATTTGCTCGTTAGATAAAGCCACGCCCATCAAAGCTACCACATTTTTAAGCCCTTTACTACTTAACATGATAGCATCCATATTACCTTCGACAACTATTACTTCATTAGCTTCGCGGATCATCTTTTTGGCATTATGATAATTAAATAGAATATGGCTTTTCTTAAAAATGCTCGTTTCCCGGGAATTAATATATTTGGCCGTATTTTCTTCGTTATAAATGCGACCAGTGAAAGCTACAACTTGACCATTAAAATTGGTAATCGGAATCATTATCCGGTTGGCAAAGGTGTCCGTAATATCAATTCCCGATTTATTGACTAAACCTAATTTTTCAATTTCCTCCAAAGAATATTTTTTTTGCATTAGTAATTTAGATAATTTATCTTTATCTTTTAAGGCCAAACCAATTTTAAATTCTTTAATAATGTCATCGGTAATTCCCCGGTTATGTAAATATTTTTTAGCTTCACTACCCGCGGCGGTATTTAAATTATTTTGATAAAACTTGGTAGCTAAATCATACATTAAATATTCTTTTTGTAACACGGGATTTTCCGTTTTATGTTCGACTTTTAGATTATAGCCAATTTTTTGGGCAACCATTTCGACGGCTTCTAAAAAACCGACATTTTTAAATTTCATAATAAAGGAAAAAACGTTACCCCCGGTCCGACAAGTAAAGCAATTAAATATTTGCCGTTCTTTGGAAACAACCATACTCGGGGAATGATCATCATGAAAAGGACATAAAGCCACATAATTACGCCCTTTTTGTTGTAAAGGTAAATAAGCCGATATAATATCGACAATATCCGCTTCTTGTCTAATCTTTAGGATTTCTTCTTCATTAATATATGCCATTTTTCCCCTCTACATATATATTATTTCCGTATTATAGTCTATTTCCTTTATTTTTTCGAGCATTTTTTGCTAATTTTGGTCTTTTTTTCTCTATTTCGTATAAATTTTGGCCAAAACTAGCTATTAAAATGGCTAAATAAGCCCCTTCATAAGCATTAATTACTTTAATAAATACAATGGTTAATACCCCAATTATTATTCCATAAAGATACATTCCCTTTTTCCGATTAGGACTGCTTAAGTTTTCACTTGCCACAAAAAGCAAAGGAAAAATAATATTGGCATTAATTAAATAATTAATATTAAAATCTTTTTGAAAAGCCATCACTATTCCTAAACAAATATAAAAAGTACTTATACTACTTAAAACTATTTCGGTTTTGATATTTTTCCGATAGACCAAAAAAGCGAAAATAAGTAAAGAAATTATGATACTTGTCGAAGCCAGGCCGCCGGCTTGAAAGCCCATAAGTTTATCCAATATATTATAATCATAATGAAAATTTTGTTCTAAAGCATTTAAATAATTATAATTATTAAGATAATAAAAAAGGCCCATAATAAGTAATTTCATAAAAGCAATATGATTAAATGGTATTTTTTTTAACAATTTAAAAAGCAAAAAACAACCGATTAAACTAAAAGTACAGACTAAAAGATGAACATGGGGAGGCATTACCAAGGCAATTAAAAGAAAATGAATGATATCGTAATCATAACCAAACTTGCGATTAAAAATTAAATAACCAATTTCATAAATAATTAAACTAATCAAAACTAAAGAGCAAGGCATAAATATTTCTTTTAAACCAATTAAGTTTTTTTGATAAAGTAAAAAGCCATTTTTATAGATTGCAAAAACTAATAAAGGCATAAAAGCCAATATTTCTTCAAAAATTATTTTATTTTTTGCATTTTGGGCATGAATCATTCTTTTTCACCTAACACTTTAGCTTTTAAATTTAAAAAGGATGGACAAATATAATTACATAATCCACAATTAAGGCATCTTTTATCCGTTTTATTTTTTTTATAGCATTTCGCCACATTAATCCCAACGGGACAAATTCTAACGCACTTGCCACAATTAAAACAATTAGAGGTTTTAAGTTCTGGCTCTTGCATAACATTTATAACCGTCACTTGATCTGTAATAACAATATCTTCTAAAGTTGCCATTTTCCCTTTTAAAAGACCATTTACCCAAAATTGGAAATTGCCATCTATTTTAAAATTATTATTCATAATCTCTTCTAAAGAACAATATTTTTTAACTCTAATAACTTTGCCTTCGACAAGAGCATTACCACTTATCGTAACTAATTTCGTATCTTCAACGAGATTATTAATGACTGCATTATATATTTGCATTAATTCCGTGACAGTCAAATAAAGCGTATCTTTCCTATCATATTTTAAATAATCTAATAAAAATTGTTCTTGTCCTAATAAATAATAATCGTTGACTAAGGCTAATTTAATATTAGGATAACTCCCTAAAGTATTAATACAATCTTCAATAATATCTTTCCAAATTTCGCAAATAACAATATTATTAATGCTACTTTGATACATTAAACTTAATTTATCTAAAGTACTTAATATTGCATCAATATTTTCTTTAAATAAAAGAATTTCCGATTCACTATAAGTTTCATCTTCAACCGTATTAATAATAATATTTTTAACTCTTTTTAAATTACGAAATTTTTTTAATAAAAAAGATAAATGATGTTCTTCTAAACTCGTTAAAAAATTAGCAATGGTCCACGTAAAAGCTTTTTTCCGCGAAACTGTTAATCTTTTTTCTTTAAAATCATTTTTAATTACTAAGCATTTTTGTTTTTTATCATCACAAAATTTAGTTGTAAGGCCTAAAATTATTCCCGAAACGGGGCTCATAATTTCGTAATTATCTTTAAATAAATATTGATTTTTTAAAATTTTTTCATTTTGCCTAACTAATAATTTATTATTTTTAATCGGGATATAAATATAAGTTGGGTTTAAAAAAGAACTAATTTTTTTACTAATTATAAGGACTTCTTTATTTAGCTTGATTAGTTCCATTTTTACCACCAGGAAAATTATACAATAAATTAAAAAAAATTGCTATTGTTTCGCAATTTTTCCCTTAATTTTTATGCATATTATCTAGATAATTTTTTAAATTCTTAGCTACTCCTTCGGGAATAATTTCCGTTAGTTCGGCAAGTGATGCTTCTTTCATTTTAACAATACTACCATATTTTTTAATAAGCATTTTTTTGCGAACCGAACCAATACCTTCGATATTATCTAAGACACTCGCAATACTTCCTTTACTTCTAATTTGTTTATGATAATTGATTGTATAACGATGCACTTCATCTTGAATGCGCGTTAAATAATGGAATATATCACTACTCCGCGGAAGCGGAATCGTGGCTAAAGTATTGCCGTCAATTAGTTCATTAGTGCGATGGTGATCATCTTTTTTTAAACCACAGACTTTAATATTTAAATTTAAGGATTCTAAAACATCTAAGCAAGCGCGAATTTGGTTTTCGCCCCCATCGACAATAATTAAATCAGGTGGAGTCAATTTATCGACTAAAGCCCGATAATAACGGCGATATATTACTTCTTTCATTGTATTATAATCGTCATTTTTATCGACCGTTACTTTGTATTTCCGATATTCTTTTCGGGCCGGTTTTCCCCCAATAAAAACAACCATGCCACTCACGGAAAACGAACCAAAAAGATTGGAATTATCAAAAGCTTCAATCCGATCCAAAATTGGTAAATTTAAAATTTGTCTTAGTTCTTCGTTAGCCCCTTCAGTTCGTCTTTCGTTTTTATCAATTATTTGCAATTCTTGTTCTAAGGCAATTTTGGCATTATTATAGGCCATATCAACTAATTCTTTTTTCTTCCCCTTTAAAGGAGTTAAAACTTTGGTATTTAAAATACTCCCTATTATTTCGGCATTAATCGAAGCGCTCGTAATTATTTCTTTCGGAATTTCATGTTTCGAATAAAAATTTAAAATATAGGAATTAACCTCATCAATCAAATCCGAAATTAAATAAAATTTTTCGTTATTGCCCCCAACAATTTTACCATTACGAATAAATAAGATTTGGACCGAAACAATGCCTTCATCTAAATAAAAGCTAATGGCATCACGATTAATAAAGTCATTTAATTCAACTTTTTGCCGATCGAGAATGACATTGATAAATTTCAGTTCATTTTTCAATTCTAAGGCCGCTTCAAAATTAAGTTGGGCACTAAGTTTTTCAATTTTTTCCATGATTTTATCTTTTAATATTTTATTATTACCATGTAAAAAGCCTAAGATATCACTTTCCATTTGGGTAAGTTCTTCACGACTCGCTTGATTTTCACAATATCCTAAGCATTCGCCAATGTGGTAATATAGACATACTTTCTTGGGATTACCTTCGCATTTTTTCAAAGGATATAACCGATTAATTAAATTGACAATTCGCCGGGCCGCATAGACATTAGGATATGGCCCAAATAAAATTTTTTTATCTTTTTTCTTAATCGAAGTATAACGCGAAACTTTAAGCCGCGGATATGGTTTTTTAATGTATTCAATGTAGGGATATGTTTTATCATCTTTCAGTAAAATATTATATTTCGGATTATATTCTTTAATTAAATTAATTTCTAGAATAAATGCTTCTTGTTCGGTGGCGGTGGTAATATAGGTAAAATCTGTGATTTCACTAACCAGTTTAGCTGTTTTGCCCGTGACATTACCTTTAAAATAACTATTGACCCGTTTATATAAATCTTTAGCTTTACCGACATAGATGACGACATTATTAGCGTTCCGCATTTGGTAACTGCCGGGCAAATGCGGAATAGTTTTTAATTTTTCCTGCAACATAAAACCACCTACTTATTCCCTATTATACTACAATTTTACCTAAAAATAAGATATAATATTTTTAGGTGATAAAAATTAAACTTTTAAAGGAAAAAACGATGGAAGTAAAAAAATCTAAATTTATTAGCTATGCTTATGAAATTGCCAATGCCACCGAAGTAAAGGACATCTTAAGCACAATTAAAGATAAACATAATAAAGCTACGCATATTGTCTATGCTTATAAATGTGGGGCCATGGCCGGGAAAACGGATGCCGGCGAACCCAAAGGCAGTGCCGGCAGTCAAATCTATAATTTAATTGAACTTAAAGCTTTAGATAATATCTTAATTATCATAGTGCGTTATTTTGGTGGCACGAAACTCGGAATTGGTCTTTTAACAAGAACTTATCGCACGGCTGCTTTAGAGGTAATAAAAAAATAATTAGATTTCGCTAATTATTTTTTCTAATTCGGCTTTACTTCGTAGGCCAATTTCTTTTTTTACTTCTTTTTTGTCTTTATAGAAGATAAGGGTCGGAATACTCATTATTCCGTTTTTGCGGGCCAACTCATCATGAACATCAACATTTACTTTAATAATCGTTATATTTTCTAATTGTTCTAAAATTGGCGCCAACATTTTACATGGACCACACCAATCGGCATAAAAATCAACTAAAGTAAGTTCATTTCCTAAAATATCTTCTAAATTTTCATTTTGTTCTAAATGTTTAACCATTTACATATTCCCCCCTTTATGAAAACTGAATATTTTCTAAATCGATTTTTTTGGCATCGCCTAATTCTTGAACCTTTTCTTTACTGATGACATTGTAATGAATCATCGTTGAAAGAATTTTGACATTTAAGGCTTTTTTATCGGTACTCTTATCAGTATTTATTAATTCATTAATATCTTCCATAGCTAAAGTCGTTTTAACCATTACTTGCCCCATGAAAGGTAAACGTTCTAGTAAAATGATTCCAGTAGCGCTTTCCTTAACATAATTAGTAGTTGGAGCGGTTTGAAATAAAATAAAAGTAACAATGAAAGCAAAAGCTAAACCTTCAATGGCTCCCACGATAGCACCTAAAATTTTTGAGGGAATCGCCAAGACGATTGTCAATTTTAATAATTTTTCAATTAAACCAGAAATAGAAATAATTATATTTAAAATGCAATATAAGATTATATAAATGACAATAAATGATAATAGTTCATAAACTATAATATTCATTGCACTTATGCCATTAAATATCCCTCCAAAATTGAAAAATGGTAGTTTATCCATCAAAAAGTTAGCTAAATAATCTTTTAAAATATAAGCAATTATCGCAATACTTACCGTTCCGATTAATTGGACTAAGCTTTTAATAACTCCTTTCCGAAAACCAAAAAAGGCGCCAAATGCAAAAAATAGAATTATAATAACATCAACAAAATTCAACTTCAATCCCTTCTTCCATATTATAATTATATTATAATTATGATGAAAAATAAAGTTAATTATGCTAAAATTATTTTAAAGAGGTGTAAAAAGTGACAATTGTTTTTAAAATAAGTGATAATTTAAAACCGAAATTAATTAAATATTATGAAAACTTAAGAAGAGAAAAAACGCCACCCTATGCCGTTTTTCAAGCCCAAGAAGCCGATACTATTATTACCTTATATGAAAGTGGCAAAGTAATGTTTCAAGGAATTTCCGCCGATATTGATGCTAATATTTGGATAGATTTAGAAAAGAAATTTAATAATCGCGATATTGATATCAATGGAAAAGAAAAGAAAAAAGAAAAAAAAGAAATTAATTATCATTTAAATAATTATAATACATTAGGTTCCGATGAAGTGGGAACTGGTGATTTCTTTGGCCCTATTATTGTTACCGCCACTTATGTATCCAAAGAAAATCAAGCATTTTTACAAGAATTAAAAGTTGGCGATTCGAAAAAAATAACTGATGAAAAAATTAAAGAAATTGCTCCCCAAATAATGCAAAAAATCCCCTATGCTACTTTAAAATTAGATAACGAAACTTATAATAAAAATTATGGGGATGACTTAAATATGAATAAAACTAAAGCCATTTTACATAATAAAGTCTTATTAAAACTTTTAGAAAAAGGCCTTAATCCTGAGAAAATTGTCGTCGATCAATTTGTTAATCCCCAAAAATATTTTGAGTATTTAACCGATCAAGTACAAAGAGTTAAAAATATCTTTTTTACCCCGAAAGCGGAAGATCAATGCTTATCCGTTGCTTGTGCTTCCATTATCAGTCGTTATTTCTTTTTACAAGAAATGAATAAATTATCGCAAAAACTAGGAATTGAAATTCCGAAAGGCGCAGGAACTATTGTCGATGAAGTAGCCCAAAATATTGTCAAAGACAAAGGAATTGATTACTTAAATAAAATTGCCAAATTAAACTTTAAAAATATGCAAAAAATTAAGGAAGAGAAATAAATTTTTTCTTCCTTTTTTAAACGTTATTTGCAACTGATAATCTATAAGGATTATTTAACTTACCTTCTCCAGATAATAAGTTTACATTACTAAGTAAATAAAATACCGGTCTAACCACATATTTAGCAGTAACGCTACTACTATAAGTACCATTGTAGCCAACATAACCCGTTGGATCAATACTCCAGACCGCAAAACTATAATGAGATCTTCGCGTTAAAATCCATTCATTTTTATCAGTAGAGGTATATAACCAATTTTCTTCTTTTGTCAAACTATAATTATTTAACTTAGTATTCCACCATTTGTCACTTGCCGCAAAACAATAATCACTTCCATACATTATGCCAATATTGGCTTTTGTTGTCGTGGGATTAGCTTTATAAATTCCCACATCTTCATCTATTCCCATTTCATATTTATAAAATTGTTGGGGAGTTACGCTTCCATCGCTACAACCGGCAATTTGCCAATTATGATCTTTAAAAATTAATTTTTGAACTGATGTATCTAGAGAATTATAAAATGTTCCATTTAATTCATTTTTTAAACTAGAATATTCCCATTCATTACTATAATGACCATCTACTTTGTCAATATTTTCAGAATTATGCCATTGCATATTTCCCAAAGAAGTATTTTTTATTAATTTCATTTCATATTGATCTTGGTCATTTTTAAATAATCCTATTATCCGATATAAATCGTCGTTTGTTTCACAAGAACCTGTAGTTTTATTATCTAAACAAATATAATTATGGACGACATCGTTACCACCAGAATAACGATAACTTAAGTCTTCTGCTTCTAAACCGCAATTTGCTTCACTATCATTATCACACTTACCATCATGATAAATTATAGCCCCATCTTTTTGATAATTTTTAATAAAACATTCAGCCATATTTTGATTTCGACATAAACTTCCTAAAGCATCATAATCGAAATAAGCGTAGCAATAATCAGTTTTAGTTCCTTTTATGGTTAAAGAACCATTTTCATAATTTATTTTACTACCATTTAGACATTTACTTAAATTTCGATTTAACACATAATTTTCTTGGGGAAATTCATTTACTTCATTATACTTTCCGCTTCCCACTTCTTTTTCAAGCATAATACTTAAAGAATTTAATTTTTTGATATTAGCTTCATTTTTAACAATTTCATTTTCTGGTTGAGGATAAATTAAAACTATTCCTACGATTAATATAAGTATTGTACTCAATATTATTTTTCTTTTCATAAGACAACCTCTTTTTCATTTTATAACGATTGTTATTTATATCTTGTCGATTTTTAGCTTATCAAAATTATACATCTATTTTCGTGTAAATTCAATCAATTATAAAATCCTACTTTCACCCATAATTATATATATATATATATATATTCAAGGCCTAAATTTATTTTTGACAAATATTTTGACAATTAAAAAAGGCAGATTACTCTGACCTTATGCTATTTTAACTATTTTAATATTATAGCCGCCATTAGGGCTTTCCACATTTACGGTATCCCCTTTTTTATGTTTTAAAAGGGCAATTCCTAATGGTGATTCATTGGATATTTTATTTTCAAAAGGATCAGCTTCCATCGAACCAACGACTTTATATTCTTCTTCTTCACCATCATCATAACTAATAGTAACGGTTGAACCTAAATTAACTACTGATTTATCAGAATTGTCTATAATTTCACAATGTTCTAATTTATATTCTAATTCGGATATTTTAGCTTCAATCATCGCTTGTTCGTTGCGTGCTGCATCATAATCCGCATTTTCGGATAAATCACCTAAGGCTCTAGCTTCTTTTAAAGCTTTAATTACTTCTGGTCTTCTAACCGTTTTTAACTCATTTAATTCCGTTTCTGCTTGTAAATAACCTTCAGCTGTTAAAACAAATTTTTGATCTTTTTTCATTTTCTTGATCTTATCTCCTTCATGTTTTATCAAGTACTAATGTTACACTAAAAAAATATATTTGTCAAATGCTTTTTTTAACTTGTATATTATATGCGGAAAAATCCTCAAAAGTACTAGATAATTTCAAATATTTTTAACCGCATCATATCATCTTTTTCCAAAGCTTTATCAATTTTTAAATAAACAATCATTTGCGGATGTCTTGCCACATCAATAGGCTTTAAATCCTCATCATATATAGCTTTAATCTCATAATCAAAAGTTTCGTGATTGGGCCCAAAAAATTGGACGGTATCGCCAACTTTAAAGTAATTTCGTTGTTCAATTTTGGCTAAATGAGTTTTGGCATCATATTCCAGTACTATCCCTAAAAAATCTTGATTAGATAATTCTTCGCGACCTAAATAGTATTGTTCATCGACACTAGGCAATTTATCATAAAATTGGGGCGTTGAATCCCGATTAGCACACCGATTTAAAATGTTTAAATAATATTCAACTTCCCTACTTGTTAAACTATTCGTTAAAATTTTATCAATTAACCGACGATAAACTAAAATGACAGTGGCAATATAATATATAGAACGCATCCGGCCTTCAATTTTAAACGAATTGATGCCAATATCAATCATATCTTTAATAAATGGTACCATGTTTAAGTCTTTCGGCGTAATTAATAAATCCGGATTATCTGGAACTTGAAAATTCCAACGACAAATTTGAGCGCAACCACCGCGATTGGCATCTCGGCCTGTGACGTAGTTTGATAATACGCATTTCCCTGAAAAAGAAGTACACATGGCTCCATGAATAAAACATTCAATATCGATGCCCGTATTTTTTTTAATCGAGATAATATCTTCCCGGGATGCTTCCCGAGCTAAAACAATTCTTTTAACCCCCAGTTTTTGCCAAAATTTTGCACTGCCCGAATTTAGGACACTAGCTTGGGTCGATAAATGAACCTCTAATGGTAATGCCAGTTCTTGAACTAATTTTACAACACTAATATCACTCGCAATAATCGCATCAACGCCAATATTGGCTAAACTTTTTAAATAATCTTCTAAACCATCAAAATCACTATCATGGAATACTATATTGACCGCCACATATACTTTTTTGCCTAAAGCATGAGCATAATCAGTAGCTACGGCAATTTCTTCTAAATTTAAATTCTTGGCATTGGCTCTTAAACTAAACCGTTGACCACCAAAATAAACGGCATCGGCGCCATAATGAAAAGCAATTTTGATATTTTCAAGTCTTCCGGCCGGAGCTAATAATTCAATCATTATTTTCCCCTCCTTTAAGTTTAAAATACGTTTTTTCATTTTGCAAAAAGTCAAAAGTATTTATCTTATCTAAATTATCTTTTAAAACATTTAAAATTTCGTCCTTACTTAAAAAAACGGGATTATAATAATATGCTAAAACATTAGGAAAATCGGCATAATTTTCTAAAAAATAGTACTTTTGAGTATAAACCACAGTTCCATAAGGATTTTCCCAAAATTTAAACTCTTTATCATTAATGGTTGTATCTAATACTTCGGCATATTTTAAATTATTATGCTTACTATAATTAGTAAGTAAAGCCCGTCTAGAGTACATCAAAGGAATAAGCCCAAAAGTATTTAAAATTAAAGGCTTTTTACTCATTTCTAAAAGATAATTTAATTCCATAATTGTGATATCACTCGAAGTTATAATACTATCGACATAGTCTAAATAATAATTAATGGAACGATAATTATTGCCTAAATGATTTAATAATAATATTTTTTCAACATCTAAATCTTTGACTAATTCAATTATGCCTAAATCATCAAAAATTAAACCTTTAATCTTACTTTGGGCTAGGATTTTTTTTAATTTTTTTAAATCTTGATCCGTTAAAAGACGATTAATTAAAGCATAATCATCAATTTTAGTAATCGAAAATTCATAAGGATAACCAATACAAAAAGATTCAAGAGGATAAACTAAACGAACATCATTTAGGTCTCTTAAATCGGGGATTATTTCCTTATTGGTAACAACAACTAATTTTTCTTTTCTTTCCATGTACTTACTGATAAGCCATCACCTATATCATAAAATTTTGTATCAAATTCGGGATTAGTTTTTAAAAATTCCACATAACTTTCAATTTTTTCCACTAAACTCTTTAAATTGCCTTTATCTAATTTGGCCGATTCCCCAACATAACCATGAAATTTAATATTATCGGTGATAATGGTACCATTAGGACTAAGAAAATGTTTGTATTTTTCAAAAAATTTGGTATATTGCCCTTTGGCGGCATCAATAAAAATTAAATCATATTTTAAATCTTCGCTTAAATTAAGTTCCAAAGCATCTTGAAAAACGACATTTATCTTTTTTTCCATGCCACATTTTTTGACATTTTTTAAGCATTCCATATACCGGACATCATCGCGTTCAATGGTTGTAACTTGGGCTTCTTGAGTAGATGAAGCCATCAAAATAGCCGAATAACCAATGGCACTACCAATTTCTAAAATGTTTTTAATTTCATGGCTTTTAATATATTTCATAATAAAAGCAATTGATTTTTTTTCAATAATAGGAACATTATTTTCTATGGCATATTGTTCCATTTCTAAAATATTTTGTTTCATATTACTCCTTAACTATATTTTTCTTTAAATACTAAAAATTCATTATAATTATTTGTAAAATAAACGGCTCCAGTTTTTATATCCGCGAAAAAGTAAATATAATCAGTATCGGCCGGATTAAATACCGCTTTAAGACTATCTAAACTAGAACTACAAATAGGTCCAACTGGTAATCCAATCAAATCACTTCGTCTTGTATTATAAGGATTTTGATTATCTAAATCACTGGTTGTCAGATCTTCTTTTAAATCTTTTTTAACTCCATAGTAGGAAGTTACATCCATTCCTAAGTTCATTTGCATACTTAATCTTTTATTAATTACTTGCGCTACTTTAGCTCGATCTTCACTCGTAATCGCTTCTTTTTCCACAATGGAGGCCATCGTTAAAATATCATGGATATTGTAATCTTTATTATCGCCGGCCGCCGCTTCGACCTTTTCCCCCATTGCCTTAAGTAATTTGTCAATGATATCTTCAAAGGTGGCCGTTTTATAAAATTCATAAGTGTCAGGATATAAATAACCTTCTAAAGGATAATATAAATCTTTATTTAAAATATCGTCGGTTAAAAAACTATATTTAGCAATCAATTCTTTTAAATAAGTTTGATCACTTAATTTTTTTAATAAATCTTCTTTGGACCAATTAAAGTTTTTCGCAATTAAATCAACATAATCAACTAATCGCATGCCTTCGACAAAGGTAATTCTTAAAGTATTGCCTTTATTAGTACCTTTAGCTAATTTATTAATAATTTCTTTTAAATTCATGGCTTTATTTAATTTATAAGTACTAGCCTTAATGACTGTTTTATTTAATTTTAGATAAATATAACCAACATATTTATTTTTAATTAAACCGGCCGCATATAAATTATCAATAACTTCTCGACTAGTGGTTCCCGTATCAACCGTAAATGTAATATCTTTAGCATCTTTCGAAACGGGACCAAGATTAATAAAATAAAATACAACTAGTCCTAAACAAATTAGAAAAAGACTAGCAATAATGCCAATTATCCACTTTTTCATTTTTTCTCATCACCCTTTTTTGTTCTTTTTTCAATTTGCGCTAATAAATCATCTAATAACGCCAATTTTTCTTCATCCTTGACCGTTTTTATAACAACATCTTCCCCGTTTTCTTCTAAAAGGCCGGCATAGACAATTATATCACCCAAATCATTTTTTTCTTGATTCGTATATAAAATATAACTACCTTTTTCGCCTTTAAGTTCAACTTTTAAGAGAATATCATATTTTACCTTTTTCCCATCAATTTCGATTTCTAATTTATTATTCATTTTCTCTTCCTTTTAAATAACGTTCTAATATTATGCTAGCCGCAACGGCATCAACAATGGCTTTTTCTTTAATTTTTTTATTGCCCGTGGCTTTTAATATATTTAAAGCTTCAACGGTACTTAAACGTTCATCTTCTAAATGTACATTGATATTTAAAGCATCTAATTCTTTTTTAAAATCTAAGCTTCTTTGACTCGCAAAGCCTTCGGAATTATCCATATTCTTGGGATACCCTAAAACAATATCAGTAATTTGTTTTTCCTTAATTATTTGCTTGAGTTCGGCGATAATCAAAGTATAATCGCCATCTTTAAATTTTAAGACCTTAAGCGGTAAAGCAATTTTATTGCTAGGATCACTAATAGCTATGCCCAAGGTTTTCGTGCCTAAATCTAAACCTAAAGTTCGCATTTTATCGACCTAAATAAGCATTAATGATAGCCATTAAAATTTCACTGCGATCATATTTTTGAATTTTCTTCCGCGCATTATTATAAGACGTAATATATTTTTCGTCCCCCGTAAGAAGAAAACCTACCAGTTGATTGGTCGCATTGTAACCTCGGGCTTCTATTGCTTCAATTATTTCATTTAAATTTATTAAAATTAATTCTTGTCTTAATTCTTTGACATCGAAAATGCTTGTATTATCCATAGCATCACTCCAACACATAACAATTTTATCATTATTTTAGGGGTTACGCAAGCAAACTATCGTTCCAGTTTTAATATTTTATCGTTATCTTCACCTAAAATAAGATCCGTGTAATAATTAAAATTGCGATGATGACTATTTTTTTGTAATATATTAATTACTTGTTCATCTTTAGTTACTTCATAGTAAGAAGAAACAAATAAAAGTTTTTTGATGGTATTTATATCATAATCTTTTTTAAAAATATCTTCACAAAAATAATAAGCTTCATTGGCAAAATCATGTAAAGGTTCTTCTTCCCCGATTAATTCAGTTTCCTCCACGTCTAACCTATTAGCTTCTACTTCTTCCGGATTTAAAAGTTCCATGGTTGGATCATCTAAAACATATAAAAGGCGCTTATAAGTTGTTTCTAAATTATGATTTTCGCCATATTTGGCAATAAAATCTTCAATTTTTTCTAAATAAGCATAACAAAATTTTAACTCGTCAGGTTCAAAAAGCGCCGTAGCTTCTAAAACTTCTGGGAATTCTTCGACTTCTTCTTCCTCTTCCGTTTCTAAAGCTTGAGACCATTTATAACTCATTACATCTTCAATCATCATCAATAATTTTTCTTGAGCTAAATCTTTACTATTAAAGATAGCCTTATTAAAATAATTACACATTTTATCCATAATATCTGATTCTGAACCATGATAATATGAACTATTCTTAAATTCTTCGAAATCCATAGGGAAAAACATATCTTCATCATTCATTTGCACTAAAACATTTAAAAAACAAAGAATGATGTCTTCAGAACATTGATTTAAATTATTTAAAAATAAAATTCTTTTTAAGGCATAAGAAGCCATTGTTTCTTCTGTTTCCGTATTTTTTAAGTAATCCTTTTCAATTTCTTTTTCCATCGCTAAAGCTTTTTTCAAAATATTAGGAATATTCGTAATATCTAAAGTTTTAAGAATATCAATATCTTCTAAAAATTCTAAAAAACGATTATTAATTTGCTCTTCCTTTATTTCTTGTTCTGCCAAATGCCAAGTATCATTATAATTGACCTGACCGGCAATCTTTAAAGCATCCCCATCTTTTTGAAAATATTGACCATATTTTTCGAAAAATTTATTAAGGTAATCACGATCTTCTAAAAAGACAATTTCGCCATGCCAATCTGCAAAGTCACCCATAATTTTGTTCAAATAATAATTAATTTTAGTCGTATTTAAAACTTCGGTTATAAATTTTTCTAAATTACTTATCTTTAAAACCTTTTTATTTTCATATTTCAGAATATTTGTAAAGGCACTTAAAATTAAAAAATTATATGGTATTTCAATATTCATTATTTATTCCTCCTATTTTTTTGGCGAATTAAACGAAATTCTGATAGAATCTCTTCTTGCTCAGCTTGATATTCTTTTTTATCTTTGATATATCCTAACCGATTTAACAAATAGATAAACCGACTAAACTCAGGATCAAGACAATCGTCACTTACACCATAGCTTTTTAATAGCTCGGGAACACTCCAATTTAGATTTGGTTCCCCATATGTATCGACAAAAGTTCTTATATCTTGAATAATTTCCGCCTTTTCAATTTCACCAATTTTATCATCAATTAATTTAAGTAAATTTTCTTTTTGCGCCTTTTCTTTTTGTAATTGGCTAATTTTGTCTTTAATTTGACTTATTTTTGTAGGCTTACTATTAATAGCTTTTATAGTTTTTTTACCCATATCTAAACCGATTAAAGTCATTAAAAAAACATCTATTGAATTAACAATTAACTTAGCATTAATATTGGAAATATTAAGATAATTAAGTAAAAATAAAATTAATAATGAACAACCTTCATATGCTAATTTTAAATCTAAATCAGTTTCTTTATTTTCCATTATTTCCAGTTTATTTTCTTTTTGTCGAATAATATCATCAATTTTAAGTTCTTTTAATAAACTTTTATAGGCCTGCAATTGGTCTTTATTAGCACTTTGCCTAATTTCTTGTTCTAATTTTGTAAAATCCATTACTACCACCGTCAATAACTTATGTTAGCACAACTCCCAGTTGATTACAACCAAATTTTTTGAAAAATTATTGCATAAATAATTTATTTATGTTACTATTAAATAGTCTTATGGACCTCTAGCTCAGTTGGTTAGAGCAATCGGCTCATAACCGATCGGCCGTAGGTTCGAGTCCTACGAGGTCCACCATTCATGCAGGTGTGGCGGAATTGGCAGACGCACTAGACTTAGGATCTAGCGAAGTAATTCGTGGGGGTTCGACTCCCTTCACCTGCACCATTCATGGACCTAAAATCCCTTCGGGGATTTTTTTGTTGGACTAAACCTCCGGCCGTTCGGATATTAAACAACATAATTTTTTCAAAATTTAACCTTTTTTCGACAAAAAACGCTCTAACCAACTGTTAAGATAGCTAATTACAGAAAGTAGGAATAAATATAAATTCATTTAATTATTTAATTTCGATTTTTAAAGAAATTAACCAAAAAGGATACATAAAAGGCGTAAATAATAATTTAATTAATGCTAGTGGTTTAACTTTTGAAAAACTAATTGGTAAAAAGGTCGATTCTTTATTTTTTCCTGATTTTTATGGAATTGAAATTAAAACTACGCAAAGATTTAGCAGATATGACATAAAACTATTTTCTCAAGCCTTTGAAAGACCTAGTTTTTTTGAAAATAATGAATTAATTCAAAAATACGGAACGGAAAATAAAAAGATTATTCTTAATTTAAAAATTAATAATCGAATTCTATTTAACAATCATTATTTTGAATTAATTTGTGATGATATTAATGAATGTCTAGCCCTAAATATATACGACTTAAACAATAATTTAATCGAAAAAAGAGGATTTGTTTATTATCAAACCTTAGAAGAAAAATTATTATTAAAAATGCATAAATTGGCCTTAATTTACGCTAGTAAGAAAAAAATTAATAACGATTTATATTTTCGTTATTATAAAATCGAATGTTTTTGTTTGAAAGACTTTGCTACATTTTTAGACTTAATTAAAAAAGATATTATTAAAATTACTCTTTTATTATCTAAACAAAATACTAAAGTAAAAGAAGTAAATAGAAATAAAGGTTTAGTTTTCAACATTGGAAAACTAAACATCGAAAAATTATTTAATAAAATATATTCTTTCGAAAACTAAAATAAATAGACAATAAGTCTATTTATTTTGTAACATATTAAGTAAATCAATTTTAAACATATCTTTAGAAGCATTGGCCTTAGAAATCATAATTCCTTTATAAGTTGTAAGTTCAGATCTATGACCTTCAAGTAAGATATCGGCAGGGGTAATACTTTCAAGCATAACCACCGCTTCTTTTTTATGAACCGTATAAATTAATTTTACTTCACCATGAATTTTCGTAAACATCTTGTCACTTGGTAATTTAAGTTCATATGTTTCTGTTCCTTTTTTCTTATTAGTAGAAACCAAATTACCTAGGAAATTACCATTTCTTAAAGCTGGATAATATTCAAAGCTTAATTTCTTAAAAGCAAGCATATTATACTTCTTTATCGCTCTTTCCAATTTTCTAAATTCATTTTCATTTACATAATCAAGAACATAACCTTTCATTATCTCTACCCCCTTAATTACGTAATCAGTATAGCACATTTTAAAAATTTTGTCAAATTTATGTCAAATTGTTAATTTAAAAATGAAGTGCAACAAAACAACATTGAAAAAGACATATGAATAATCTATAATATCTTTTCGTCG
>CANROR010000008.1 GCA_947632275.1 uncultured Bacilli bacterium
TTAATACAACACCTTGTTTTTATTATATCAAATTATCTTTGCGAAGAAATTTTTTCATAATTTACTCTTTTTAGCTGTAGTCTTGGTTATTTATTGACTATCGTATTTTTTTGTGCTATTATCTAATCATAGAGGTGTCGATAAAATGAAATATAGATTAAAAAATAGACATGGTTTTACCTTAGTAGAATTGCTAGCGGTTATTGTTGTTTTGGCGATAATTATGTTAATCGCGGTTCAAGCGGTATTACCACTTTTGCAAAATGCCCGGAAGAATGCGTTTTTAGTTGAAGTAAACAATGCTTTGGATGCGGCCCAAACTTATTACGCAACGAAAGCTATCACAGGGGAAACAATTGGTAGTGGTAAATGTTATAGTTTGGATACCTTAGTTTCGGCTGGGATGTATACAACGAAAAAAGATACTTATAAAGGATGGATTGAAATAACTCCTTCATCCACTAATAAAAATATTTATTTATATAAGATTACGATGACAAATGGTCAATATGCGGTAATTGGTAAAGGAATTAAAGATAATAACAATGTAGCCATTACGGCAGATGAGGTTGAAGAAACTAGTACAATTTCGCAACCAGCATTATGTACAACTTCATAAGGACTATCTTTTGATAGTTTTTTTCTTGTCTAAAAAAGTAATATAAGTTATAATCTTTATTAGGTGGTTAAGTATGAAAATTACAATGGAAGATTTAGTGAATTATTGCAAACAATATGGTTTTATTTTTCAAGGTAGTGAAATTTATAATGGTTTGGCTAATTCTTGGGATTACGGTCCTTTAGGCACTAATTTAAAAGAAAATATTCGGAATGCTTGGAAGAAAAAATTTATTCAAGAAAATCCTTATAATGTTGGGCTTGATGCGGCCATTATTATGAATCCGGATGTTTGGGTTGCCTCTGGTCATGTGGCTTCTTTTGCCGATCCTTTAATTGATTGTAAAAAATGTAAAGCGCGACATCGGGCGGATAAATTAATTGAAGATTTTACGAAAGGTAAAGAAACTGGCGATGGTTGGGATAACGAAAAGTTAGAAAACTTTATCGCTAAAAATAAAATTAAATGTCCAAAATGTGGGGCATGTGATTTTACACCAATTAGAAAATTTAATTTACTTTTTGAAACTTCGATTGGGGTTACTGAAGATACTAAAAATACCGTATATCTTCGGGGCGAAACGGCGCAAGGTATTTTTGTTAATTTTAAAAATGTCGAAAGAAGTATGCGCCTTAAATTACCATTTGGGATTGCCCAAACAGGTAAAGCTTTTCGCAACGAAATAACGCCCGGGAATTTTATTTTCCGGTTAAGAGAATTTGAACAAATGGAACTTGAATTTTTCTGTAAACCGGGTACTGATTTAGAGTGGCATGGTTATTGGAAAAATTATTGCTTAGACTTTTTAAAAAGTTTAGGTTTAAAGAAAGAAAATTTACGTTATCGTGATCATTCGAAAGAAGAACTAGCCTTTTATAGTAAAGCAACTACGGATATTGAATTTATGTATCCCATGGGTTGGGGTGAACTTTGGGGGATTGCCGATCGGACCGATTATGATTTAGGCGTTCATCAAAATAAAAGCGGGGTCGATTTACGTTATTTAGATCCCGAAACTAACGAAAAATATTTAGCATATGTTATTGAACCATCTGTTGGCTTAGATCGTTTAATCTTAGCTATTTTGACAGATGCTTATACCGTGGAAGATGAAAGAGTAGTTTTAAAAATTCATCCGGCTTTAGCTCCTTATAAAGTGGCCATTTTACCGCTTATTAAGAAAAATCATGCAACAAAAGCTAACGATATTTATGCTCGCCTTTGTAAATATTTTGCTTGTAGTTATGATGAAGCTGGTTCGATTGGGAAAAGATATCGCCGGAGTGATGCGGTTGGAACCCCTTTAGCTATAACTATTGACGATGAAACGTTAAATAATGATACGGTGACAGTCAGAGATCGGGATACGATGGAACAAATAACTTTAAAAGTTGACGAACTAGTTGACTATATTAATAAAAAAATTGAATTTTAAGAGAAAAGGATATTGCACCAAGAACATATTTTTGATAAAATGGGAAGTAGACTAGGAGGAAATACAAATGGCCTTTAATAAATTAAAAAAATGGATTTCAATTGACGATGATGATAATCTAGTTGGAGATGAAGACGAATATTATACGACGGGTAAAGAAGCAACTTTAAAAGAAACGGAAAAATCTGGAAATAATATGATTTTATTAGAACCCCGGGCTTATTCGGAATCAACCCAAATCACGGATCATCTTAAAAATCGTAATAGTGTAGTAGTTAATTTAAAAAGAGTAACATCTGATCAAGCTCAAAGAATTATTGATTTCTTAAGTGGAGTTACTTATGCTATTGGTGGTTCCATGCAAAAAATTGGCATTGGTATTTATTTATGTACGCCAAAGAATGTTGCCGTTCAAGGTAAAATTACTGATGATGCCGACAAAAGAAGTAAAAATAATACCGACGATGAAGAATTAGATTGGTAAGAGGGTATGACCAATGGTGAATAAGTTTAATACCAGTCTTCAAGGTTATAATAAAAATGAAGTTAATGCTTTTGTTAATGAAGTTATTAAAGAATACGAAAGCATGTTAAAAAAGTTAAAAAGTAGTTGTGAAATTATTGATTCTTTAAAAGCCGAATTAAAACATTATAAAGAAACGGAAGCTAGTCTAAATCGGGCAATCTTAATTGCCGAGGAATCGACGGCTAATATTAAAAGATCGGCGTATGAAGAATCAAAAGTTATTATTGATGATGCTAAACGCAATGCGACGAAAGTTGTCAATAATGCATTACATAAAGCGGAAAGAATTGAAGAAGATGCCGAAAGCTTACGCCGAAAGGTATCGGTTTATAAAAGGCGTTTTAAAGCCTTAATTGAACAACAATTAGATGAACTAGAAGAATTTGATGAAAGATTGTAAAAGAAATAGGAGTATTTCTTTTTCTTTAAATTAAGAATAAAAGAGGGATAATTAATGAAAAAAAGCAAAATAATTATAGAAAGCATTCTTTTAGGATTAATAGTTTTGGTTAGTACATTGCTAATCATTCGACCTTATGTTTTAGCCATGGGCTCTAAAGAAGAGGAAAAACCGGCGGAGATAAAAGAGGAAAAGACTGAAGAAACTATAAATAAAGGAAAAGCCCTTTTAGGAGTAAATGTTTTGGTTGAAGGCCAAGGGATAAAGTTTGATGCCGAAAATAATGCTATAATTATTAATGAACGGGGAGAATACGAATTAGTAGGAAATTTTGCTAATGGCCAAATTATCATTGATACGGCGGAAGAAGTTAAATTAATATTTCAAGGAATTAATCTAACTGGTGATAGAGTATTATTAGAAAATAAGCAAAATAGTAATTTAAGCATTGAGTTAATGGCTAGCAGTTATAATACTTTAAAAACGACGAGTTCGAGTGATATTTTAACTAATAAACTTACTATTGAAGGCAGTGGCACTCTAAGTTTAATTAATCAAAATGGTGATGGCATAAGTGGGGAAAATGTGAGCCTTAATAGTGGTAATATTTATATTTTTGCCAGTAGTAAAGCCATAACCGGTAAGTTAAATATTAAGTATGGAAATGTAATATTATTTGGCAATGAATTACTAAATAATATTGAAGAAGAAAATAGTCAACCAATAATGCAAGTTAATTTAATTAATCCTTTAACGGAAACAGATACGATTACTTTGGTAGATGAAAATAATAATGAATTTATCAAAGGAAATCCTTTTGGTAGTGCTAAAGCTTTTTTAATAAGTGGTCCTTATTTAAAAAATGGTAATTATTTTATTTTAAAAAATGAAGCTAAAATAATTTTAAATGATAGTGAAGTAATAACTATTAATAATTTAATTAATAATTTTGTTGAAAAATAGTTTACAAAACAGAATATATTATAGTATAATTTATTTACTGACTTTTATATGAAAAAAGTCTTGCAAAAATCTTGATAATAAGGTAAAATTAAAGAGGTTTTTGTTTAATGGGCTTGTAGCTCAGCTGGTTAGAGCGCACGCCTGATAAGCGTGAGGTCGGAGGTTCAAGTCCCCCCAGGCCCACCATTAAATGGCCCGTTGGTGAAGTGGCTTAACACGGCGCCCTTTCACGGCGTTATTCATGGGTTCGAATCCCGTACGGGTCACCAGTAAGTCAATTTTTCCCTTTTAAGGGATTTTTTAATGGCTAAATTTACATAAACATTTGCGAATCTAGACTTTTAAATTATTTTTTAGTAAAATTAAAGCAGGTGAAAAAATGAACAATTTAGATAATAATAAAATAAATTCTAATATAAATATGGAAGAAGATTCAAATGATGCCGAACAAGATAACGAAGTATTAGAAAAAGAGAATAGTCCTAAATTAAATGATAAATATGAATCAGAGTCTAATTTAAAAGAAACTAAAAATGTTTATGATTTAGTTATGGATTTTAAAAGAGCTCATAAAGGTGGTATTGCTTGGCGCGTTAAAAAACATTGTCGAATAATTGAAAAACATCTTAATCCGGGTGAAAAAGTTATATATGCTTTTTGTGGTCAAAAAAATATGGAATTTTATAATATTTTTACTTCTTGTATTGTGGCATTAACTAATAAACGTTTATTAATCGGCCAAAAAAGAGTTTTTTGGGGTTATTTTTTTAGTTCGATAACTCCGGATTTATATAATGATTTACAAGTTTACCAAGGTCTATTATTTGGTAAGCTTACAATTGATACTGTTAAAGAAGTAATAAATATTTCTAATTTGCCTAAAAGTGCTTTAAACGAAATTGAAACCAATATCACGGAATTTATGATGAAAGAAAAACAAAAATATAAAATGATGGGTGAAGGCAGAAATTAAATATTTTATTTAGGTATTTTATATAAGTTATGATATAATGAATTGGATAAGGAAGGAGTTTTTATTATGAGTAACAATAATGGAGGAATGGGTTTTTGTGGACTCGTTTTAGCAATATTTGTCGCATTATGTTTATTCGCTATCATAGGTTAAATAAAAATGTTAAATTTGGAATTATAGCATTAATACTATATGTATTTAATCGATTTTTTGTCAAAAATTTAGATTTACCTATTATTGGTTATTTATTAAAAAATCATTTTAATGACTTTTTGGGTGGTTTTATTTTTTGTTGCTATGTTAATGCAATATTATATTTAAGTCATAAAAAAATGATTAACGATTTTGGTCCTTTAATCATTTTTATGTTTTTGGTATCAATTTGTTGGGAATTTGTTTTTCCTTTGTTTTTAAATTATAGTACCTCTGATTGGTTTGATGTTTTAGCTTATATGCTAGGTACAATTTTATATTATATATTATTAAAAAAATCTAATAATGTATACAATAATATAATAATAAAAGAAAGAAAGGCCAAAGCCCCCAATTAAACCGGTAATTAATCTTCTGATATTATTAGAACTTTTAATTATTACATTTTGAAATAACCAATCTATAACCATTATCAAGGTAAAAATTAAAGCTAATCCAAAATTAAGATGAATGTCAAAAATTAATAAACATAAGGCTCCCATAAAACCAATTAAAATACCTGTGCAACGAGCACAAATTGGCAATTGATGGTTTTTTAGAAAAAAACTTCTTTCGGGTTTTTGATGACAAATTATGTGTCCTAGTTGCATTGATAATTTATAAAAATTATTTAACATTTTTATACCTCTATAAGAATTATACTATTTAATAAAAATTATCACAAGTAAAGTATGAGCTCTATAATATATCTTATTTAGTGAATAGAAAGAAATGAGAAAGTATTTAAATGAATAAAAAAGAATATGAAGTATTGATTGTAGATATCGATCCGATCAATAAGTATCCAATAATATTTAATGATAATGACTTTACAATAAAATTAAAAGGTGAAATTAAAAATTTTAGCTATGCTAATATTGATAATGTTCATAGTTCGCTTTTCGCCGTAATAAAAAATGTTTCTTTTTATTTAAAATTTCCTGATTCACCCATGAAATACCAATGCTTTGTAAATTTTAAATTAAATGAAACAGATAGAAAAAAAGAATTATATAATTTTTTGATTAGTAAAACTGTTTCAAGCAATCCAAAAATTTAAAAATGGATGAAAAAAGTCTTGCTACCGTAATAGGAAAGCAAGACTTTATTTTATAATATGGCGGAGTAGAAAGGATTTGAACCTTCGCACCAGTTTCCCGGTCTACACCCTTAGCAGGGGCGCCTCTTCAGCCTCTTGAGTACTACTCCATACCAAGCTACTTCTTAATTTTAATATAAAAGTAGCTTCTTGTCAAACTAATTAATTGGATAAAGTTAAATTTCTTAAATCATCAATAAAGCGTTGCATAATAGTTAAATAATCTTCTTCGCTACTATTATTAGTCATAGTACTTATATTAATGATGGCGATATTATTATCTGTAACCATTTGGTTAACTTTATCACTCATTTTATTATCACTCACAATTATGGATTTATAACTACCTTTTTTAAAGAGATTTTCGACATTACTTAAAACGGATTCATTGACACTTTCTTCATCAACGGAGATAACTTCAAAGCCATAATTAGTTAAGTAATTATATAAATCATCGGTTACAATAATGGTATTAGTACCTTTTTCTTTGGCTTCTTTGCCAATTGTTCGTAAATCGGCATCCATAAGCGATATCTTTTCGGCGAAATCGTTATATTTAGCATTGATATCATCAATAATAGCCCGATTCTTTAAATATTCACTTAGGTTATCCCGAATATTTTTGGCAAGCATTAAGAAGTTATTCGGACTCATCCAAAGTTCTTCGATGCCATTGGTGTAGGTAAGACCACTAGCTACATCAATAATTAATAATTTACCATTTTTATTGATTAGGTCTTTAGCAATGTTTTTTTCGTTGCTTTTACCATTATAGATAAACAAATCACTTCTAGCATATTCACTTTTTTGTTTGTCGGTTAATTCGTAAGTATAAACATCGGCATCCGCGGGATAAATACTTTCAATTTTGGCATAATCACCATATAAATTTTCAATTAAGTATTTAATCGGATAGGTTGTCGTATAAATTTTAGCTCCATCTAAATTATCCTTAAAAAAATTACAACCAGTTAAAGTTAATAACAGACATAATCCTAAAATTATTTTTTTCATTTTTCATTTTCCTTTCCTTTGGGAACAGGATCATAGCCAAATTCCCCTTTAGGGTGGCATTTTAAAATCCTTTTTATTCCTAATTTTATTCCTTTTATTGTTCCATATTCCGTGATAGCTTCAATCATGTATTCGCTACAAGTTGGAGTAAAGCGACAATTATTATGACCCATAAAGGGTAAAACTTGATAGCCTCGGATTAAATAGATGATAATTTTTTGCATATTTTATCACCAGTTTTCATTTTACTATAGATTTTTCCTTTTGTAAATCATTGACTAAGGCAAATAACGTGTTATAATAGGTGGTGCTTTTGAAGGGGTGAGGTTATGAAATATCCAAAAAAGTTAGTTCAAGATTATCTTTCGGGAGTCGAAATAAATGATTATGATATTGACGAATTAGAAGATAATCCTGAGTTTATGGAACAAGCTATTATTATGGCTCATGATTATAAACTTTATGATTTATGTGGGGAAGTGGCCAAAAGAGATTATCATTTAGTTAAAACTTTAATGGCAACTTTTGCCGACAATGCCGAATTTATTACGAAAGTGGCTACTTATTATTTAAAGAAAGCTAGTATTGATTTAGAAGAAGAAGGAATTATTGAAATTAATTTACTGCTTTTAAAATATTTAAAAGATTATGCTGCTGATGCTTATGTTAGAGCTTCTTTTGTTTGTCATACCTTTTATTTAAAAGAACAAGTTTTAAATGAAAAATTATATTTAGAAAGTACGGATGAAAACTTTAAAGATATTTATGGCAAAGGTTTTATTGTTACGGTTTTAAATTATCCGAATAGTGAATTAATTAAGGATTATGTGGCCCAAGAAATGGCTTATGATATTTTTGAAAAAAATAAAGATTTTTGCTTAGAAAATTATTTACATGATACTTATACTAAGGAACAAATAGTGGAAAAAGGCATTAATAATATTATTGTCGATTATCTTAATATGTTTGATTCTACTTTAGCCGATTATATTAGTGTTCATATCAAATTAGTTAGTAACTTAAAGAAAAGAATTGAATATATGGTAAAACGTTGGGATTATTTTGCCTTTAATAAAGAAGCGGAAATTTATGAAGGCATTATGGATATAATTGATGATTTTTGTAATGAATTTACCTTTAGTCTTGCGTTAGGTTATGATGAAGTTATCTATTTTATTGGCACTGAATTAAATATAATGGCGAAATTAAAAGAATATAACGAAGATTTTATAGATTTTGATGAGGCCAAAGTAAAGAAAATATCTCGCGAAAATTTAAGCTTTTACGAATATGCTAATTTGATGGATTTAAAGAAAAAAATTCAAAAGATTTTAAAAAATGGGGCGATTCCGGATCCCTATATTGATGAAGAAGTTCAAAATGCTCCAGTTTTAAAATTAAAGGTACCCAAAACTCAAAAATAATTTGAGTTTTTTTAATATTTTTAGTACAATGGAAAAAGAATGGAATGATAATGATGTTTTTAGAAAAATTTCAAATCTTTTTAAAGGATAAACAATTATTAGAAACGGCATTAACCCATAGTAGTTATGCAAATGAACATCCGAAAGTCAAAAATTATGAACGGCTAGAATTTTTAGGCGATGCCGTTTTAGAATTAGTCATGAGTGAATACTTTTATTTAAATTCGGCCTATAAAGAAGGAGAAATGACCAAGCATCGGGCCAATTATGTCTGTGAAAATGCGCTAGCTACTTATGCTAAGAAAATTGGTTTAGATAAAGAAATTAGATTAGGGGAAGGTCAAAAACATAATTTAAATAATACGATTATTGCTGATGTTTTTGAAGCGGTCATTGGTGCCATTTATTTAGATCAAGGTTTTGAAGTAAGTAAAAAATATATTTTAGATATTATTGTACCTTATGTCAAAGATGACTGGAATTTTAATATTGATTATAAAACGCGCTTACAAGAATATGTTCAAACGGATAAGAAATCTTTAGAATACGAAGTCGTAAAAGAATATGGGGAAGCGCATAATAAAACTTTTGAAGTAGTTGTGAAAATTGATGAAATTATTTATGGCAGAGGAATAGGCAAAAGTAAACGAGAAGCGGAACAAAAAGCGGCTCAAGATGCTTATTTAAAAAGTGCGAAATAAGAGGTTATGATGTATTTAAAAAGTATTAGAGCTCAAGGATTTAAATCTTTCGCGGATAAATTAGATTTAGAAATAAAACCGGGAATCACGGGCATTGTCGGTCCTAACGGTAGTGGTAAAAGTAATATTGTCGATGCCGTACGTTGGGTTTTAGGCGAACAATCGGCTAAATCACTACGGAGTAATGCGATGAGTGATGTCATTTTTAATGGCTCGGCTTCTAGGGAAGCCCAAAAAAGAGCATATGTGGCTTTAGTTTTTGATAATGCCGATCATTATTTAAAAAGTGATTTTAAAGAAATTGAAGTTAAGAGAGTCGTTTATTCCTCTGGCGAAAATGAATATTTTCTCAATAATACCCGGGTAAGACTTAAAGATGTTAAAGACTTATTCATGGAAAGTGGCGCCGGCAGTGGCGATTTTAATATTATTTCCCAAGGTAATGTAACCGATATCGTAAATAGTAAAAGTAGCGATCGCCGTCTTATTTTCGAAGCTACGGCCCATGTCTTAAAATATAAAGAACGGAAAGAAGAAAGTTTAAAAAAACTAGCGAAAACCGAAGAAAATTTACTCCGGATTAATTTAATTATTAAAGAATTAGAAACGACGATTACACCTTTAAAAGAAGAAAGTGAAAAGGCGGAAAAGTATTTAGCCATTAAAAAAGAATTAGAGGCTATCGACATTGCTTTAATCTGTGAAGATATAACCAAATTTAATGAAGAGTATCAAAATTTAAAAAAAGAAATAGATGTTTTACAAGAAGATATTACGAGTTTTAAAACGACGACGGCCGATGCCACTTTAGAAAAATTAAAAGCCGAAAATTTAACATTGGATGATAAAATCAATAATTTAAATAATCAAATTATCGACTTAACTAAAAAATTAAGTAATTTAAATAGTGAAAAGAAATTAACTTTAGAACGCCAAAAATATAATTTAGATAACCAAAATATTGATGAAACGTTAATTAAATTAAAAGAAGCCGAATTAGAAACCAATAAACAAATTGCTCTCGGGGAAGCTTCTTTAAAAGATACGGAAGAACGCCTTAATCAAAATAAAGATAAAAAAGCGAAACTGGGCGATGAATTAATTAAAGAAAGAGTAACCAGAACGAGTTTGCAAAATAATTTACTTAAAGATAATCAAGAGTTATTTATTTGTCAAAATAAAATAGAAATTTTAACTAATAATATTGCTTCTGATGCATCTTCACCTTTGCCTGTGAAAAGCGTTTTAAATAATCCCCGGTTAAAAGGTATTCATAATACTTTGGCCGCTTTAATTCAAGTTGAAGATACATATCTAACGGCTTTAGAAGTAGCTTTAGGTTATAATAAAAATTTCTTAGTTGTCGAAAATGAAAATGGTGCTTTAGAAGCTATCAATTATTTGAAAAATGAGAAATTAGGTCGGGCTACCTTTTTACCTTTAAATATTATTAAAGGTCGGAGTATTCCTGAGGTTATTTATCAAAAATTAAAAAAAGAACCTGGCTTTATTGATACCTTTAATACTTTGATTACTTTTGATAAAAAATATCAAAATATTATTGATTATCAATTAGGCAATGTTTTGGTCGTTAAAAATGATTCTGATTTAAAAAAGATTGCTAAAATAGTCGAATATAAATATAAAGTAGTTTCCCTAGATGGCAATATCAGTAACGTTGGTGGTTCCATGACGGGTGGGGTTGTTAAAACCAGTGGTGTGTTGCTCGAAAAAAGCGAATTAAATAAATTAAAAGCGCAAGTAACTGATTATAATTCGGAAATTGCTTTACTAAATGAAAAAATCACCAAAATAAATGCTAAAATTGCAACTTTCGAAGCCCAAGAAGAAGAAATAACAAAAAAAATTAACGAAGATGAAGAAACTTATCAAAATTTAGTTCGCGACCAAGAAAAACTAAAAGAAGAAGCCGATAGCCAAAAGAGCGAACTTGAGGGTATAACTTCGTTAAAAAATAATACTTTGAATGATAAAGTTATGGTTTTATTAGAAGAAATAAATATTGTGACCAAGGATATTGAATTAAAGGAAAAAGAAAAACAAAAATTAATTCAAGAAAAAGATACGAAAAGTGATAATATTTTAACTTTAGAAAAACAAATTAGAGAAAATAATGCTTTATATAATGCCAAAATAAGTGAAATTAATTTAAAAGAAGTGGAAAAGGGGAAAATTGAAGTTAAATTAGATAACTTACTTCATAATTTAAATGAAGAATATAGTTTAACTTATGAGGCGGCTAGTAGTAAATATAGTCTCGATATGAACGAAGATTTAGCACGAAAGAAAACGAAAACTTTGAAAAAAGATTTAGCCCAAATTGGCGAAATAAATATTGGGGCTATTAGTGAATATGAACGCTTAAATAAAAGGTTTGAATTTTTAACAAACCAAAGAGAAGATTTAACTAAAGCGAGTAGTGAGCTAAAAGATATAATTGCTTCGATGGATGAAATTATGATTGAAAAATTTGCCAAAACCTTTAAAGAAGTTAAGCAAGAATTTGCCCGAATCTTTAAATTAATGTTTAAAGGGGGGCATGGTGAATTAAAATTAAGTGATCCAGATGATTTATTACATACGGGTATTGATATTATAGCTATTCCGCCAGGTAAAAAAATCAATTCGCCTTTATCTTTAAGTGGGGGCGAAAAAGCTTTGACGGCCATATGTCTTTTATTTGCCATGCTAGAAGTAAGACCTAGTCCGTTTATTATTTTAGATGAAGCCGAAGCCGCTTTGGATGAGGCTAACGTCGATATGTTTGGGGCTTACTTAAATAATGAAAAGCAAAAAAGTCAATTTATTTTAATTACTCATAAGAAAAGAATGATGGAATATGCCGATGCTTTATACGGCATAACGATGCAAGAATCGGGAGTATCGAAAATAGTTAGTACCAAGTTAGAAAATTAAAAAAATATGCGATTTATAATTCTCGCATATTTTCTTTATTTTTAAAAGGATCTTTTTTATCAATTCGATCGACAAATAAAATGCCGTTTAAATGATCAATTTCGTGTTGAAAGGCCACGGCTAAATCTTCGCGAGCCCGAATCGTTTTTTTATGGCCCTCAAAGTCGTAATATTCTAAAGTAATTCGGGCACATCTCGGCACAATTCCTTCAACTTCGCGGTTAACACTTAAACAACCTTCGCCTTCGCCTACATAAATTAATTCTTCACTTTGACTAATTATCTTGGGATTAATAATAATGTGTTCATCAAAGGTGCCATCGTCTTCTTCATTAGCAATAACAAAAATTCTTTTCGGAATCCCCATTTGGATAAAGGCCAAACCCATACCCGCGCGTAAATTATATTTTTCGGCAATCTTTTCATCTTGACTCATTTCTAAATATTTAATCATATCGTAACATAAATCTTGCGTTTTTTTATCAACGGGAAAAGATACTTCTGTGCTTTTGGTATGAAGTATTTTATGTTTTTCGTCTAATATTTTAATATTTGGTAATTTCATCGCTATCACCGAGACGTATTTTACCATATTCTTGGGAAAAATGCAATTTTGGTTAATAAAAAAAGAAACGAGCTTTTATTGCAAAACCTGTTTCTTTATTTTAATGACTAGTTGTTGAAGTTGTTGTTATTATTCCAACCCCAACCAGCGCCAAGAATTATAACTAATAAAATGAATAATACAATCCATAATGCAGCGCCAGCACCATATCCACTTGTGTATCCTGCGTAGGTGCCACCACAAGGAGTTGCTTGATAGCCACCATAGCCGCCGCCATAGTAACCATTATTTCCATAATAATACATATATTATACCTCCTTCATGTATCTATTATAATTTACTCGAAATAGTCAACTTTTGACATTAAAAATACCTAATTTTCGAAAAAAGTTTAGTTTTTTAGATTTCTTATGCTAAAATTAAACTAAAGGAGCATAAGATATGGGTAAGTTATTATCGCGAATGGATATTCCTTTATTAATCTTAACAATTGTTTATAGTATTTTAGGCCTGATAATGGTTTATTCATCTTCCAGTGTCTCGGCCGTTATTACGTATGATGTGGGAACTTATCACTTTTTTATTCGGCAAGCTATTTTTATTGCCGTCGGTTTTTTCATTGGCTTTTTTATTATTTTACATTTTAAAACTTATCGATATCCGTTTATTGCATACCTAGCTTTAATTGCGATTCTAGTAATTTTACCGCTTTTATTTGTCAAAGGAAAGATGACTAATAGTGCAACCAGTTGGTTTGAAATTGGTCCATTTAATTTACAACCTAGTGAATTTGCCAAAAGTATTTTAATTGTTTTCTCGGCCGTTTATTATGCCAAATTACAAAAAAGGAAAGTTAAAAATATTTATGCTTATTTTATTCCTTTAGGAATTGGGGCCATTATCGCGGGATTAGTATTAATGCAACCCGATTTAGGAAGTGCTGCCATCATTGGGGGGATTGTCTTTTTAATTTTTCTAGGGGTTCCCGCGGTTCAAAATAATATCTTACGGGTTTTTAAAATCATTGTTGTGGCCGTTGTTTTAGGGGTTGGCGTTTTACTTTATTCGGGTCAAAGTTTTTTAAATAGCATGCAAATGTCGCGCCTAAACTTTCAAAAACCTTGTACCCGTTATACGGAGGCAACCGGTTATCAAGTTTGTAATGGTTTTATTGCCATTAATAATGGGGGCCTATTTGGCGTTGGCTTAGGTAATTCGACCCAAAAATATATGTATCTACCCGAAAGTCATACCGACTTTATATTTCCAATTATTGTTGAAGAATTAGGTTTAATCGTCGGTATTTTAATTATTCTAGGTTATGGTTATATGCTTTATCGCATTTTACGCATTGCCAAAATGAGTGAAACTTTGCGGGGCAGTATTTTAGCCTATGGCACATTTTGGTATCTTACTTTACATATTTTAATTAATTTATTAGGCGTCTTAGCTTTAATTCCTTTAACTGGCGTACCGCTTCCTTTACTAAGTTATGGGGGTAGTTTTACGATTAATGCCATTTGTATGTTATTTGTAGTTCAAGAAGTTTGTATAGAAAATAAAACTATCAAGACGAAAAGAGAAATAAAAGCATTGTGATTAAAAAAGTGTCAAAAATAAAAATTTGGGCTTGCATAATATATATATATATATATATAATTATGGGTGAAAGTAGGATTTGACCCATGAAAAGAAAAATAGGAAGTGTAGTATTACTAATAATCATTATAATCAGTGTAATAAGTTTAGTTACGTTCAAGGAAAAAGAAAAATTAGAAAGTGTGGAAACTAATTCTAATAAACTTATTAGTATGATGTTTCAGAATGAAGAAGGCAATTATATTGAAAGTACGGATATAAATTTTCCTATTAATGAATATGTTTTTAATGCTGAGAAGAGTGGGTGTGAAAATGGAGGAACTTTATCTTGGAATGAAGAAAAACAAAAAATCCAAGCATCCCTTTTAACCAGTGATAAATGTTATGCTTATTTTGACATGGTATCTTTAGGTAAAATATGTATGGGCAAAAATTTGGCCGAATGTTTTATTCAAAATTATAAGAAGGATAGTTCTATAATTTATCATAATGGTTCGATAAAATCAGGGGAAAAAATAATGGACGCGGAAGATGAATCTTACCGTTATAGTGGACCTTATGATAGGGTTAAAAATTATGTTTGTTTAGATAGTAAAACGAGTGGTGATTGTGAATCCAATGAAGATTTATATCGAATCATTGGTCTATTTAAAAATAATAGTGGCCAATATGAAGCAAAATTAATTAAAGCTGAAGGAGCGACTACTGTTCAAACAGGTAATAATAGTACAGCACCAGGGGGATCATATATGGCCGATTATGATTATCTGGCGAGAACTTTTATGGCGTCTCAATACGATATGCGGGTTTCCGCTTATAGGGGATCTAATTTACAAACGGTTGCCTCTTATTATTGGAATAGTACAAACGGAACAAGCGCAGAGGTTAATAACACTAATATGTGGAAAGAAAGTAATTTAAATAAAATAAATTTAAATGGTTTTTATTATAATTATATAACTGCAAGAGTTCCAAACTTAATAAATAATATTGCTTATCATACGTGGGAAGTTGGGGGAATTACTAATATAAATGAAGAAACTAGTCTCACTGGTAATGCCAAAGAAGTGTATGAATATGAACTAGGGGAAAATAAAGTTAAAAGTACTGATTGGAATTGTTATATAGACAAGAATGAGACAATACCTTGTGATCAAGAAAATGATTTAACTTATGATGCTTACATTGGTTTAATGTATATTAGCGATTATATGTATGGAACTTCGCCAAACAATTGGCAAACTTTATCAACTTTATATAGTAATGAAGATGTGAAAAATGATAATTGGATGTATGTTGGTTTGCCCGAATGGAGTATTTCGCGTAATGCGGCTTGTGGCACTGGAGGTCGTGTGACTCAATTTTATGGTCAAACCAATGATAATGTCGATGTTTGGAGCCCATTTTGTGTTCGACCAACTTTTTACCTTACGACGGATGTTATATTAGCCGAAGGAAAAGGAACTAAAGAAAGCCCTTATCGAATAAACTTTTAGTAATTTATAATTAGAAAATATCCCCAAGGTTTAAAATCTATGATAGAATAGCCTTGGTGATTTTTTTATGAAAACAGTTTTAATTACGGGTTCGACGCGCGGCATTGGCTTGGCTACTGCCGAAGTTTTTGCCCAAAATGGCTATAATATTGTCTTAAATTATTTAAATAATGAAGCTTTAGCTTTAAAAATAGCCCAAGATTTTACTAGGAAATATCAAGTTAAAGTTTTAACTTGTCAATGTAATATTGGCGTTGAAGATGAAGTAAAAGATATGGTCAAGAAAATCAAGGATACTTTTGGTCAAATTGATTGCTTAGTCAATAACGCGGGAATAGCACTAGATAATGAACTTACTTCTAAAAGTAAAGAAGAATTTAATCAAGTTTTAGAAACTAATTTAATTGGGCCTTTTTTAGTGACCAAATATGTCCAACAAATTATGGGAAAAGGTAGTATTATTAATGTTTCTAGCAATGGGGCGACAACTAATGGTTATATTGAGGCAATCGACTATGATGCCTCGAAAGCGGGATTAATTGCTTTAACGCATGATTTTGCCAAAGCCTTGGCACCTAAGATAAGAGTTAATTGTATTTTACCAGGTTGGGTTAAAACTGATATGAATCAAGATTTAAGCGAAAAATTTCAAGAAACTCAAAAGAATAAATGTCTACTAAAAAGATTTGCCAAACCTGAAGAAATTGCCCAAGTTATTTACTTTTTAGCCAATGATGTTGCGAGCTTTGTAAATGATGCCATAATAAATGTCGATGGAGGTTTAAAATGATTGATGATTTAGTCAAAGTTGCCGATCAAAAATTAAAACCAATTTTTGCGAAGATAGATGAAATATGTCTTTTTAATAGTGAAAAAGTTTTAAAAGCTTTTCACGATGAAAAGGTAAGCGAAACGGACTTTTATGGGACAACTGGTTATGGCTATGGGGATATCGGTCGCGATAAAATAGAACGAATTTATGCACGAATTTTTAAGACCGAAGCTGCTTTAGTCCGAAATCAATTTATCTCGGGAACGCATGCTATAAGTACGGCCCTTTTTGCTATTTTAAGGCCGGGAGATACTATACTTTCGATAACTGGGAAACCATATGACACTTTAGATGAAGTAATTGGTTTAAAAGAAAATGCTAGTAGCCTAAAAAGCTTTGGCATAAATTATGAACAAATAGATTTAGTAAATGATGATTTTGATATGGATAAAATTGCTAAAAGGGTTAAAAGAAAAGGTATTAAATTAATTGCTATTCAAAGGTCAAAAGGTTATGCTTTAAGAAAAAGCTTAAGTATTGATAAGGTAGCTAATGTTATTAAATTAATTAAAGATATTGATAAAAACGTTTGTATTATGGTAGATAATTGTTATTGTGAAATGGTAAGCAAATTTGAACCAACGGAAGTAGGGGCGGATTTATGTGTGGGTTCTCTAATTAAAAACTTAGGGGCTGGTATGGCTTCTAATGGCGCTTATATCGTGGGAAAATCGCCATACATTAAATTATGTGGCGAAAGATTAAATATGCCGGGCGAAGGCAAAGACGTTGGCCCATCGCAAGGTGCTAATCAAGATATTTTAAAAGGCTTGTATTTATCGCCAAGTGTTGTGGCTAGCGCTTTAAAAACCGGGATTTTTGCTAGCTTTATGTTAGAACGATTGGGTTATGAAGTTACACCAAAGTACGATGAAGAAAGAACAGATATTGTGACCCAAATAACATTTAAAGATCAAGAAAAATTAATCAAATTTGTGCAAGGAATTCAAATGGGTAGTGCTATTGATGCTTCCTTTTTGCCGGAGGCATCTAGTATGCCTGGTTATGATCGAAAAATTATCATGGCGAGTGGTTCATTTACGCAAGGATCTTCCATTGAACTTTCTTGTGATGGCCCTTTAGCCGATCCTTATGTCGCTTTTTTACAAGGCTCTTTAACGTATCCTTACGGCAAATTAGGGGTTATTATAGCCTTGAAAAATTTAGAAAAATAACTTGCTAGGGTTCTAAATATATGTTAGAATAGTTCACTATAAAGGAGAAAATATGAAAGATATTAAAGATTTAAATAATATTAGTGAAATAGTAAATTATTTAAAGAAAAATAATTTAACATTATCAGCTAAAACCTTAAAAATATTAAAGGAAAATCTTAAAGAAGATATTTTACCAAGAAAATATTATCCTATCTTTAAAGAAAATACCAAAATATGTAATTTATTTTTAAGTAATCCTATTCTTTGGAATGATCAAGCTTATAATTCAATAAAAATGTTAGCTCATAATTATGATGAAACTACGGTTTTAAAATATATGGCCACAAGTATTTATGAGCCTCAATTTTTTTGGGATTATTTAAAAGATGATCGCATTCCGAAAATTGATCAAAATAATTATTATAGTTTAATTAGTAAGCAACAAAGCTGTTCGGATATGGATTTGGTTTATAGAGCATTAACTGATTCGTTTATCCGAAATAGCGAAGAATCACTTGACCAAATTAAGAATATTGATTATAAAAATAATCGAGAAGCTTTAAAAAATAAAATAAATATTTTAACTAAAGCTAAACAAGCTAATTTTGCTAAATATCAAGCCTTACTTTTGAACAAATTAACTGGGTTTAATCCTGAAGAAGTAAAAGTAATTGAAAAGTTTTTGGCAATTTTAGCTCATTATGATAATTTTGCGGTTTTAAATTTAATTATTAATGAAGATACTTTAAAAAAATTATACCCTTTAATAGAATGTTTTGGTCAAATTAGGAACGTAGATGAATTTAATATTGTTAATAATTATTTTGTTAGAATAGCATGTTATCTCAATTTGAAAGAAAATATTCGGACGGAATTTGATTTGGAATGTTTGGATTATGATGAATATTATATACCTTTAGCCATAACTAAAAGACAACAAATAGCTTTTGCCAAAGGCTATTCTAATTTATTTTTAATTTTAGAAAAAATGAATCAAGAAGTTAATAAAATTAAAGAAGAAAAATGGGATTTGAGTCGTTTAAAAAAATAAATGTCAAATAATGTCAAAAGACAAAAAGTAAATATTTAGGTATTTACTTTTTTTTATGTCTCTGGTAATATAGTGGTAGACAGTGGTTAACTGTGGAAGAAAGTGGGGGATAAAAATGCTAATAGGCGAATTTCATCATAATATTGATGAAAAAGGTAGATTGGTAATTCCAACGAAATTTCGCGAAGAATTAGGTTCCGAATTTATTATTGCTCGCGGTATTGAAAAATGCCTTTATGTTTATTCGAATACCGAATGGGAAAAGCTAGTGGCGAAATTAAATACTTTACCATTTACCAAAAAAGACGCCCGGGCATTTAGTCGAAGCTTTTTTTCCGGTGCTAGTGTCTGTGAATTCGATAAAAATGGTCGAATCAATATTACCTCCCCATTGATCAAATACGCCGATTTAACTAAAGAATGTGTTATAATCGGCGTAAATGATCGCTTAGAAATATGGGCTAGCGATAGCTTTGATGCGTTCATGAACAACAATGGTGAAAAACTGGAAGATATCGCGGAACATTTATTTGAGGAAGGTTAAAATGCATTATAGTGTTTTACAAAAAGAAGTGCTAGAAGCTTTAAACATTCAAGAAGCAGGGATTTATGTTGATGCTACAGTTGGTTATGCGGGCGATGCTAAAGAAATTTTAAAAAGAATAAAAAGGGGTTTCTTATTCGCCTTCGATGCTGATGTAAACGCGGTAAACTATTCTAACGAAGTACTAGCTGCTATTGGCTCAAATTATCAGATCTTTAATACCAATTATGCCAATTTAAAAGAAAAACTTGAAGGAAAAGGAATTAAAGAAATTGATGGCATTGTTTTTGATTTAGGGTTATCATCCCCCCAAATAGATGATGCTTCCAGAGGTTTTTCCTTTATGAAAGATGCACCTTTAGATATGCGAATGAGTCAAACAGGAATGAGCGCTTACGATGTAGTAAACAATTATACTTTAGCCAATTTAATCGAAATCTTCTTTACTTATGGGGAAGAAGCAATGTCAAGAAAAATCGCGGGCTTAATTGTGAAAAAACGGGAAAATCAAAAAATTGCCACAACCTTGGAACTAGTGGAAGTGATTAAAGAAGCCGTAGGTAGTAATTATTTTTATAAACATCATCCCGAACGCAAAATTTTTCAAGCGATTAGAATTGAAGTAAATCAAGAACTTGAAGCTTTAAAAAAAGCTTTGCCCGATGCCATCAAGATGCTCAAAAAAGGTGGTCGAATTGTTGTAATTACTTTCCATTCTTTGGAAGATCGGATTGTAAAACGGGTGTTTAAAGAATTTAGTGAAGTTGATGAAATGGTTAAAGGTTTACCAAAGATACCGCAAGAATATCAACCATTATTAAAAATAGTTAATAAAAAAGCGATTCTGCCTAGTCAAGCAGAATTAAAAGAAAATACAAGAAGCAATAGCGCGAAAATGCGTGTTGCGGAAAGGATCTAAAATGAAAGCTACTAAAAAACATAAAAAATATAAATTTTTAAAAGGGGAAAAGCCCATGTATGCTTTAATTGCCATTTTATTGTTGCTTGTTCCTATTTTTAACGTTTTTACTTCGGCGATATTAAGTGAAACTAATACCCAAGTAGAAAGACTAAGAAATAAAATATCCGAACAAAGTTTAACTAATGAAGGTTTAAGCATGCAAGTAGATGAGCTTTCAAGTTTAGAAAGTATTCAAAGAGTTGTCGATGAATACAATTTGTCTTATAATAATAGTAACATCAAAACAGTTGATGAAAAGTAGAGGAGAAAAGAAAAAATGAAAAAAAGAACGACAGTAAAAGTTTCCAAATTATTAATTTTGGCTGTGGTTCTTTTATTTTGTGCCGCGATTGCCAAACTTTCGTATATTGTTTTAAGTGATAAAGTTGATGATATTAATTTAAAAGAAAAAGCTTTATCGATTACAACGGCGCGGCAAACTTTGCCTTCTTCGCGGGGCTCAATTTATGATACCAATGGTAAGTTACTGGCTAGAACTGTCAATTCTTATACTTTAATTGCCTATTTGGATCCATCGCGAACTACGGATGCCAAGAAACCGCAACACGTGGTTGATAAAGAAATGACGGCCGAAAAACTGGCGCCCATTTTAAACATTGAAGCTAGTGAAATCTTAAAATATTTAAATAAAGATAAAAAGCAAGTGCAATTTGGTTCGGCCGGTAATAATTTAACAGAGAATACCAAAAGTAAAATTGAAGCTTTGGATTTGCCCGGCATTGATTTTTTAGTAAGTAAGCAAAGATATTATGAAGAAGCGGAACTCGCTAGTTATATCATTGGTTATGCAAAAGAAAATGATGACGGCGAAATTGTTGGAGAATTAGGGGTCGAAAAATATTTTGATGATATTCTTGCCGGAACGGATGGCTATAAAGAATTTCAAAAATATACGGCTAAGAATTATCAAATTCCGAACTCGCCCGTTAAAATTGAAGAAGCAGTCAATGGCTCTGATATCTATTTAACAATTGATAGTCAAATTCAATTTATTGTCGAAAATGCCATAAAGGAACTGGCCGCCAAAGCCCAAATGGGGTGGATGGTCTTTACCGTTATGGATGCTAAGACGGGAGCAATTGTCGCTAGTGCAACCAATCCCAATTTTAATCCGAACAATACCAATACAATAACCTCTTACATGAATCCTTTGGTATCTAACCAATATGAACCCGGGAGTGTTATGAAAGTATTTTCTTTTGCTTCCGCGATTGAAGAAGGTAAATATAATGGGAGTGAAACATATCGGTCCGGGAAAATTGAAGTTGATGATGTAACCATTCGCGATTCCTTTAAAAAAGATTATGGTACGATAACCTTTGATTATGGATTTGCCCGTTCTTCGAATGTGGCCGCTACCATCTTAGCTTTAGAAAGAGTCGGGGGCACCAAACTGCGTAATTATTATAAAGATTTAGGTTTTGGCAGTATCACGGGAATTGAACTTTCCAATGAAGCTAAAGGCGATATTTCCTTTAAATATCGTTCGGAAATTGCTTCGGCTTCTTTTGGCCAAGGTATTACCGTAACCCCAATTCAAATTTTACAAGCCATGAGTTTTTTAACCAATGATGGCACGGTTATTAAACCTTACATCGTGGATAAAATTGTCGATAGTGAAGGTAAAGTTACCTATGAAGGCCAAAGAACCGAAGTAAAAAAAGTCTTTAGTGCCTCAACTGCCGAGAAAATGCGACAATTAATGCATGATGTAGTGGAAGTCGGAACGGGGACTTATTATAAAAATGATAATGTATCGTTAATTGCCAAAACCGGGACCGCTCAAATAGCTTCTCCGAAAGGTGGTTATTTAGATGGCGATTACGATATTATTAAAAGTATCGCTGGAATCTTCCCGGAAGATAATCCTAAATATATCATTTATGTAGCTAATGAAAAAATGGTAGCAAGTACGACGACTTTTGCTAATATTATTAATAATGCGGTAGAAGAAATTGCGAGTTACGCCAAACTAACGGCTAAAAAAAGTGATGTTGATTATTCGAGAATTGTAACTGTCGATAATTATTTAAGTAAAAGTGTCAGTGATGTTACGGCCAAGCTTACTAGTGAAGGCTTAAAACCTATTGTCATGGGTAAAGGAACTTATGTTGTGGATCAATATCCTTTGAAAAATACTCAAGTTTTATATAATGATAAAGTCTTTTTAAAAACTAATTCGCAAGAATTTTTAATGCCTAACATGCTTAATTGGAGTATGAATGAAGTAAAAACTTATTGTAATTTTTTAGGTTTAACGTGTTCCTTTGATGGTTATGGTTATGTTACAAGTCAAAATGTTTTAGAAAATACCCCAATAAAGAAAGATGACCAAATAATTTTTACCTTAAATAATCAAAATATAACTTAAAAAGGCAAAAAATTATATTGCTATTCTAAATTTGTGATGTTATAATATTCTATAAGAAAACCGGAAGGGAGGGCGAATAAATGACAAAAGTAGTTGTTCAAGGTGGCGACCTTGATGGTGCAATGCGTAAATTCAAAACTAAATTTGCAAGAAGCGGTGTCCCTTCTGAAATTAAGAAAAGAAAAAATTATTTAAAACCTAGTATCGTTAGAAGAAATAAAAAAGAAGAAGGAATTAAAAATTCACGTAAACATAATCGAGATTAAGAATGAGGCAAATCATTCTTTTTTCTTGCTTCAAAAAGAAAAAATGTTTTTTTGAAAAAAGTATTATTTTAAAATTGCATTCTATTTAAGAGTTTGATATAATTTATTATGATAGGTTGGGTGACTTATGTGGATAATAGCATTATCGAACTATTTAAAAAGAAAAAAATAAAAATTATTTCTACATATGCCGAGATTTTGGAAGAAATGATTACTTTAGAAGAAAATACTTTATGGCAAAAGCCTAAAGAATTTGTAAGTATTTGTGAAGGAATAACGACCAATTTTGTGACAAAATATTATTTTGATAATAATATTAATCGCAATAATCCTGTGGAATATTTAAATGATAATATTAATGCGGTGTTAATATCGATTATGGATTATTATAAAAGCCAAGGTCAAAGTGATATAGTTAAATTAAAGAAAAATGAAACTTTTTTACTAAGTGTGATCATTTGTGTAGCTTCCTTTGTGGATATTGCTTCCAATGTTATTGATGGTAATTATCCGGTGATGAAAAGAAACTTAGTTAAATTATTGAAATATTTAAATAAAACAGAAATATTAAAGATCTATTGGCAAAATAAAATAATATTAAATAAATTATTTAAAGAAGTAAAACAAAATATTAATAATGAAAAGAAATTCTTTGAATTATTTAAAAGTAATAAATATCATAATGAATATCAAATAGTTAGTCAGGATCCTTTATATTATAAAGTAAGATTTATTTATAAAGTCGAAGGCTTAGAGAATGAGGATAATAAAATAATTAAGAAATTACAACATGAATATTTAAAAAATTATTTAAAAATATGTTATGAATTATTAGTTATATTACTGATGAAAGAATACATAATGAATAAAGAAGTTAATACTTATCTTTTACCAGTGCTAGATCTGGATGAAGATTTAAATATTTTGAAGCATCCTTTGATTAAAGATAATGTTAAATTGTTAGTGCCAATTGAAAAGTATGAAGAATTTAAAAATAGTGATTTTAATATTGTTTATACTTTAAAAGATTTAACAGTTGAACAATTATTAGATAAACAAGATATTGAAGTTTTAGTTAAAAAAGAATTTAGAGAAAAAAATAAGGAAGAATTAAGCAAATTAGAATCATTAAAGATTAAGTTGATTGTAGAAAATTTAGGAAAAAGTGTTACTGATAAAATGATATATGGAATTAAGGAGGAAGTTTTATGAGTATATATGGAGAGTTTTTTATTAAATTTATGTCCCCATTTTTTGATGGGTTAGTAAGCATTTTTAAATCATTCTTTGAAGGATTATTTAAAATGTTTAATGTGGTAACTTACATTGAAATAATTAGTAAATATGCGAAAGATTTAGATACGGTCGGATATATTATATTAGTATTTTCAATAATCTTTTTAGTCGCCATGTTTGCTTTTATCTTCTTTTGTATTGCCCGGGCTATTCGCACTTATTTAAGATATCGCCGTAATGTTCATAAAGAAGATTTATTAATTGAAGAAATTGAAAATTTAAATAATGATATTATTAAATTAAAAAAACAAAATGCGAAGATTGCCGAACTTACGAACGAAAATGGGGAAATTGAATTAGATGAAAATGGTAATCCGGTTAATGGTTTAAAAGAAGGTGAATCACGGTTCTTTAAACTTACGAAAGTTGATGAAAAATATGCCGAATTTACGCCTGAAGCTATTCAAAATACCTTTACTTTAGAAGAATTATGTGATTTATTCCGTAATTATTCCGCTTCTAAATTAAAATTATATTATGATATTAATTTAATTAGATTATTTATTGCTTCCTTTGCTTCTAACAAATTAATTATTTTGGAAGGTATTTCCGGAACTGGGAAAACATCTTTAGCTTATGCTTTTGGTTCTTTAATTGATAATGAAACAACGGTAGCCTCTGTTCAACCTTCATGGCGGGACTCAACCGAAATCTTTGGTTACTTCAACGAATTTACCAAAAGATTTAATGAAACGGAAATCTTAACGAAAATGTATGAAGCCCAATATTCTGATGAAGTTTATATTACGCTTTTAGATGAAATGAATATTTCCCGGGTTGAATATTACTTTGCCGAAATGTTATCTGTTTTGGAACTTCCTAATAAAAAGGACTGGGTGGTTGAACTTGTTCCTAATGTTTGGGAAAACGATCCGAAGAAATTAGACGAAGGTAAAATAAAAGTACCCGAAAATATGTGGTACATTGGGACCATTAATAACGATGACTCCACGTTCATGATTACGGATAAAGTATATGACCGGGCGATGCCAATTGCAATCGATGATAAATGTGAAGCATTTGAAGCACCAGATACGGAAGCATTTAAAATTAGTTATACATATTTAGATGGTTTATTTGCTAAAGCGAGCGAAGAACATGCCGTTAGTGAAGAAAATTTAAATAAATTACATGAAATGGATCGGTATGTAATTGATCATTTCCGTTTAGCTTTTGGTAACCGGATTGTTAAACAATTAAAAGATTTCGTTCCGGCTTATGTAGCTTGTGGCGGTGATGAAATCGCGGGAATTGATTATTTAATTGCTCATAAAATTTTAAGAAAATTTGAACAATTAAATTTAGCCTATATTAAAGATGAAATTGATGGCTTTATCGAATATTTGGAAAAATTATTTGGGGAAGGTAAAATGCCCGAATGTAAAAATTATCTTTTAAGACTTAAAAAGACAATCTAGGTGAATAAGATGGATGATTTATTTACATATTTAAAAAATCTTAATGAAGAAGAAGTTAAAAATTTTACGAAAACAACCAACTCGAAAATAAATGCTAAGACGAAAGTGCATCGGGTTATAAGTGATACTTCGTGGGTTACTATGGTTGAAGATTCGATTCCGTATTTGGATAATATTATTCGAAATCCGCGGCGGTTTATCGTTCAAGAAGAAAATATTGTGCCGATTGAAAAAGCCAAAGTAGTTACCGAAGAAAGTATTCGGCATTTAGCCCAAAATACTAATTTAATTCAAGATGTTAAAGAAGATGGGACGGTCATTCCGCTTAAATTATTAAATGTCTATCGCGAAGAAACGGTGGATTTATATGAAAACCGGTTTATTAAATCATTGGTTGATAATTTATATCAATTTGTTAATAATAAACTTAAAGAATCAGACCAACAAAGTCGGGTCGATGTAGAAAATAAAGTTACTTATGAAGCGGAAAATAATTTAAAAGGCGGCAAGATTAATGTAACCTTAAATTTAGAAAGTAAAAATTCCGAAATTATTGAAGCGGAAAAGAAAGATGGCCATGATTTAGAAACGCGAATTGAACATATTAAAGATGTCTTAGCGGCATTCATGGGCAGTCAATTTATTAAAGGTTTACAAGCATCACAACCGGTTAGAAGCCCAATTCGCAAAACTAATGTTATTTTAAAAGAACCAAATTTTATTAAAGCTTTGGAACTTTGGGAATATCTAGAAAGTAATGCCATAAAGCCAATTACGACGGTTACGGATGAAAACCTTGATCGGAGTCAAGAAGTTAAAGATAAATATGATTTTTCTTTCTTCTTGCAAAATATGGCATTAAATTTGAATAAAGATCCAAAATATGATAAAGTTAATGTGATAGAAGATTTAACGATTGAAGAAGCATTAAAAAAATTAGTTCTCGAAAAAAATATGGATAAAAAAGAAGTTAAAGCTTTTATGGATAAAGAATTAAAAAAAGTTTTTGCTATTAAAAAAGCACAAGAAGATAAAGTTCGAAAGCATTTTGTTAATTTCTTAAGAGAATATAATCGCAAGAAGAAAAAAGCTTTAGAATTATTAAAGTGAGGGATATTAAGTGGAAGCAAAAAAAGCTAAAAAGGAAAAGAAAAAAAGCAAGATTTTAGATAATCATGAAACCTTAGATTTAAAAGAATTTATGCTTTTAAATGCTAAAGAACAAAATGATAAAATTAAAGAAATCTTAGAAAAAATGTATGAAGATACTTTAAATGTAGCTCCTAAACATATTGAAAAAACTTTGAATTTATGTTTTGAAGTAACAGATAAAGAAATTTATCTTCCTTATAGTTTAAAAGTTGCCAAAAATGCGAGCAAAGTAACTTTTTCTTTTGTCGAACGCGGCAATATGGGTTTATTTTTATTGTTCTTGTTTACTTTCCTTTTCGCCGGGATTGCGGCCACTTATACGGGTGTGCATTATTTAAATGCTTCAAAACTTAATATTGATTTAGATGGTGATGGTGTTGCCGATTTAAATATTGATTTAGATGGTGATGGCGTCTGTGATGTTAACTGTGATGAAAACGGGGATCGAATTCCGGATAAAAATATTGATTATAATGGAAATCGGGACGCCACTTTTAATGTTTTAAAAGAAGATGGCACGATTAAAAATCCAATGAACCAAGATACGAATGGTGATGGCGTTTGTAATTTAAACTGTGATATTGATAAAGATGGTTGGCCAGATACTAATGTTGATTTAGATGGCGATGGCAAACCGGATGTCAATATTGATACCAATGGTGATGGGACGCCCGATGTAAATATTGATTCTAATGGCGATGGCGTTTGTGATATCAACTGTGATAATAATGGTGATGGCAAGTGCGATTATAATTGTACTAACCAAGAAACGAGTAAGCGCGAATTAAATGTCGATACCAATGGCGATGGCGTCTGTGATATCAACTGTGATACCAATAATGATGGTATTCCCGACACGAACTTAGATTATGAAGGTAATAGAGAACCAACCTTTAATAAAGAAAATGAGGATGGGACGTTATCTAACCGGACTAATCAAGATACAAACCGAGATGGGGTATGTGACCTTAACTGTGATACCGATAAAGATGGTTGGCCGGATACTAATTTAGATATGGATAGTGATGGCAAACCAGATTTAAATGTTGATACGAACCATGATGGAACACCAGATTTAAATATTGATACCGATGGTGATGGGGATCCCGATATCAATATTGATACTAATAATGATGGCGAATGTGATGTCAATTGTGTATATAATCAAAATGAAGATGATAAAAAATTAAATCTTGATACGAATGGTGATGGCGTTTGTGATGTTAACTGTGATAAAGATGGTGATGGAAAACCAGATACTAATGTCGACCATGACGGGAATCGTAAACCAACATTCAATGTTGAAGAAAAAGATGGAACGTTATCTAACCGGACTAATCAAGATACCGATGGTGATGGTGTTTGTGATATCAATTGTGATACCGATGATGATGGTTGGCCAGATACAAATCTTGATTTAGATGGTGATGGCAAACCGGATGTTAACCTTGATACTAATAAAGATGGTTATCCGGACCTTAACATTGATACCGATGCCGATGGCGTCTGTGATATTAACTGTGACGATAATAATGATGGCATATGCGACCGCTTCTGTACCGAAATAGTTACTCAAAATACGGGCGGTGGCGGCATTGATGAAGAAGGTAATAGCGGCACCGGTTCGAAATCTGCTTCTTTAGTTGTTCGATTTGAACAACAAAATGAAGTTGTAACCGAAAACTTATATCCGGATGACCAAGAAAGTTATCCAGGACAAAATCCCGAAAACTTTAATACCAAAGTCCCAGATTTGAAATTTACTATTGAAAATCCAACGGATGTAGTAATGTATTATGATTTAAGATGGATTGTTAAAGAAAATACCTTTACCAGTAACAATTTCTGGTATAAAGTGGATGCCGACAATGGGGGATTTACCCAAGACTGGCAAACGGCACCAAAAGCTGATGCTTTAATTAAAAATCGAGTAAGTATTAATCCGCATACCAAACAAAGTTATACAATTTCAATGACTTTACACGGAATTAATGGCGACCAAAACTATGACCAAGGTAAAAGCTTTAATGCCAAAATAAAAGTTGAATTAACTAATTAAAAGTAACTCTTCGAAGTTACTTTTTTCTTGCCAAAAATATGTCAACTAAAAGTAAACTAATACTAAAAATTTTTCAAAACCCTAGTTT
>CANROR010000009.1 GCA_947632275.1 uncultured Bacilli bacterium
AAAAAAAAAAAAGCAAGAGTTGCCTTAGTTTCTAAACGCGGACTCTTACTTTTCGTATAAAACTATTTTCTTTTGTTTTAAAGATTTGGGAATATCAATAACTCTTTGATTAGATGAACCTCGCCAAGCTAAATTAAAGTCATGAAGTTCATCAACATATTGGCCATCCACTAAAACATCAATGTAATTTAGAATTTCTTTGTCTTTCAAATCGCGATCGTACAAGAAACCGGTCCATACCCAAAGAGTTTTATTAGGATATGTTTCTTTAAATTTTTTCGCAATTTTCGTGGTTGTTTCAATGTTTTTAGGATGAAGAGGTTCACCGCCGAGAAGCGATAAACCTTTTATTTGATCCTTTTGGCAAAGGTTTAATAATTCTTGCATAGTTTCATCCGTGAATTCTTTACCCCCATTAAAATCATGAGTCTCGGGATTAAAACAATTTTTACAGTTAAAGGTGCAACCTTGAACAAATAAGGAAACTCTTACCCCGGGTCCATTAGAGATATCCATCTTGCGGATTTTCGCGTATCTCATGCTTAGCCTTCTTGAGCATCTTTATTATCAATATGCAAAACTCTTTCTTTTATTTCTTGAGTTCTTCCTTTATTCCAGAAGTTCGTGCCAATGTAACCACAAGTACGACGGGCAACGTTAAGTTTGGAGTGATCGCGGTTACCGCAGTTTGGACAATACCATTCAAGATTATCATCAATTAAGATTTCACCGGTATAACCACATTCTTGACAGTAATCACTCTTCGTATTAAGTTCGGCATACATGATATTATCGTAAATAAATTCGATAAGTTCTAAAACAACGGGAATATTATTCGTTAAATTAGGTGTTTCCACATAAGAGATGGCGCCCCCCGGACTTAAAACTTGGAATTCACTTTCTAATTTTAATTTATCAAAAGCATCAATTTCTTCAAAAACAGGAACATGATAAGAATTGGTTATATAATCCCGATCCGTTATTCCTTTAATGATGCCAAAACGGTCTTTTAAGCATTTAGCAAATTTATAAGTTGTTGATTCAATTGGCGTTCCATAAACACTATAGTCAATATCTTCGGCTTCTTTCCATTTTTTACAAGCATCATTAAGTCGGCGCATTACGGCTAAAGCAAATTCTTTACCTTCACCATTATCCGTATGGGAATGTCCCGTCATAAACTTCGTACATTCGTACAACCCCGCATAACCTAAAGAAATAGTTGAATAACCATGATGTAATAAATCATGAATGCTTGCGCCTTTTTCTAATCGAGCTAAAGCGCCATGTTGCCATAGAATTGGAGCTACATCGCTCGTAGCTTTACTTAAGCGTTTATGTCTAGCTTGTAAAGCCCGATGGCATAGTTCTAGTCTATCATCCATGATCTTCCAGAACAATTCTTGATCTTTATCACTTGATAAAGCCACATCTACTAAATTAAGAGTTACCACGCCTTGATTAAACCGACCATAATATTTTGGTTTACCATTTTCGTCAACATAAGGAGTTAAAAAGCTCCGACAACCCATGCAAGGATAACATTGTCCATTACCATTTTTATCAATTTTATATTTCTTCATCATTTTTTCCGAAATATAATCCGGAACCATTCTCTTGGCTGTACATTTGGCTGCAAGTTCGGTTAAATACCAATACTTACTGTTCTTATGCATGTTATCTTCTTCTAAAACGTATAGAAGTTTAGGAAATGCTGGCGTAATCCAAACACCTTTTTCATTTTTCATGCCTTCAATTCTTTGATTTAAAACTTCTTCAATAATCATGGCTAATTCTTCTTTATATTCTTCCGTTTCACCTAAATAAAGGCAAACACTTAAGAATGGTGCTTGACCATTCGTGGTCGTCATGGAATTAACTTGATATTGGAAAGTTTGCACCCCGTCTTTGATTTCGCGCGCTAAATCTTCTTTCGCATATTTTTCACAATCGGCTTTACTAAATTTCCGTTTTTTATATTTATCTAAATAACTTTTGTAGCTATCCCGAACAAAAGGAGCAAGATGCGTCATCGTAATTGTAGCACCCCCATATTGGCTTGATGTTACCGCCGTAATTATTTGGGTAGCAATCGTCATAGCTGTTAAGAACCGATGCGGTTTTTCAATCATAACGCCATTAATATTCGTCCCATTTTGGAGCATATCTTCTAAGTTAATTAAATCACAGTTATGCAAAGCATTTTGGGCAAAGTAATCGGCATCATGGAAATGAATAATTCCTTCATCATGCGCTTTAACAATATCTTCTGGTAGTAAAAAACGTCTGGTGATATCCGTACTCGTAATGCCGGCCAAATAATCTCTTTGGGTCGTAACAATTTTGGCATTTTTGTTGGAATTTTCGGTATTCCAATATTCATTTTCGCCATCAATTAATTCTTTAATAGCTAAGTCTGTCGTATTGGCTTTTCTAACTAAATCTCTAGTATAACGATAAGTTATATATTTTTTAGCTAAAGCATATTTACCAATTGCCATTAATTTCATTTCAATGATATCTTGAATATCTTCGACAAGCATTCTTCTCTTACCTAATTTTTCAATATATTTAATTATATTTTTTATTTGGGTACTGCTTACTTGTTCTTCTTCACTAACCTCAGCATTGGCCTTCATTATAGCCTTTTCAATTTTTTCTGGACAGTAATCCACAATGTGTCCATCACGTTTAATTATTTTCATATTACCTCTCCTACTCTGAGTTCAATATAACACATCTTTTTAAAATATATATGTTGCATTTGCAACATTTTGCAAAAAATGTTAAAATTATTTTAAGGTGATGTCAAGTGAGTGAAATTTTTAGGAATATCTCGGAAAAAGATAAGTGTAAACTTTTGAAAACCTTAGAAGCTAATACCCATACTTTTCGAAAAAATGAATCATTTTTTCAATTATTTAAAAATGATAAAATGATTGGAATTGTCCTTTCCGGCAACATTCAAATTATTAAAAATGACTATGAAGGTAACGAAATTTTGATGGAAGATTTGGAGGAAGGTGACATCTTTGGTAATACAATTTCTTCCATCCAAAATGTCGAACACAATATTGTTGTTAAAGAAGAATCGACAATTATATTAATTGATTATAATCATATTTTAAATTGTAATATCGAAAAAGATTATTATCTAACATTCATGAAAAATCTTTTAGAAATTGTTATGCATAAACTGCAAGAAAAAAATGAACGCTTAGAAATTTTAACGAAAAAAACAATTCGCAATAAAATCTTGGAATATTTAAAAATCATGCGGACTAAACATGGTTCACGGTTTGTCTATTTACCTTTTAATTTTAAAGACCTCGCCGATTACTTAGTTATTGATCGCTCCGCGATGACCAGAGAACTTAAATATTTAAAAGAAGAAGGTTTTATTGCCATAAAGGGTAAAAGAATTGAAATATTATATGATATCTAATGCTTTTTTTAAGTAATTATGTTATATTAATATTAAGGATGTGAAAAATATGCGGGGATTTCAAATTGCTAAAGGTTGGGAAAATAAAGGAATAAATATGCCGGTGCGCAAGACCCAAAAAGCAGCAGCTTACGATATTGAAGCGGCCGAAGATATAACTATTCCCTCTTTTCATTTAGGTGTTAAACCAACGTTAATTCCGACCGGTTTAAAAGCTTATTGTGAAGATGATGAATTTTTTATACTTTGCAATCGGAGCAGTGGCCCTAAAAAGGGTCTTATAATGGCAAATAGTATTGGCATAATTGATGCCGATTACTACGGTAATGAAAGTAATGATGGTCACTTTTATTTTCAATATATTAATTGCTTAGATCATGATATTGAAATTAAAAAAGGCGATGTCATTGGCCAAGTAATATTTATGAAATATTTAAAAACCGATGACGATCAAGCCGAAGGAATTAGAACCGGTGGTTTTGGTTCAACTGATAAATAAAAAATATGGGCAATAAATATTGCGATATTTTTTTTATTTGTTTATAATACACTTAATTGAGGTGAATTTATGAAAGCAAAAACAATTCATTTTATTGGAATCGGCGGCATAAGCATGAGTGGCATCGCCGAAATCATGCTTAGTTGTGGCTACAAAGTCACGGGTTCTGATATTAACGATACCGAAATAATCGAAATTTTAAAAACTAAAGGGGCCAAAATTTATCAAGGACATCATCCCGAATTAATTAAAGATGCCGATATTGTTGTTTATACCGCCGCGATTAGTGAAACTGACCCTGAACGCCAAGAAGCGGTTCGTTTAGGTAAAGAAACTTATGAACGGGCCGAATTTTTAGGCCAAATATCCCAAGAGTATCAAAATGCTTTATGTATCTCGGGAACGCATGGGAAAAGTACCACCACGGGCATGGTTAGTACAATATTTTTAGAAGCCGGCCTTAATCCGACGATTCAAATTGGGGCCATTCTTCCCCAAATAAAGGGTAATACTTATATTGGTTCGAAAGATTACTTAATCATGGAAGCTTGTGAATATGTGGATAGTTTCTTGCATTTTCACCCTACTAGCGAAATAATTTTAAATATTGATGATGACCATCTAGATTATTTTAAAAATATTGAAAATATTAAAGTTTCTTTTACTAAATATTTAAATTTATTACCAAGTAATGGTTTGGCGGTGGTAAATATTGATGATCAAAATGTCCGAGACGTTATTAAAAATACTTCAAAGAAAATTATTACTTATGGTATCAATAACGAAGCTGATTTTAAAGCTACGAATATTGCCAAAAATGATTTAGGTTTTTATACCTTTGATGTTTTAAAAAATAATGAATTATTCCTAACTATTTCTTTAAATATTAATGGCTATCATAATATTTATAATGCTCTAGCCGCTATTGCTCTAGCTGCTAACTATATAAGCAATAAAGAAGTAATCAAAGAAGGGATTGAAAAATATCATGGCGTTGATCGCCGCTTCCAATACTTAGGTAAATATCATGAAGCTTTAGTTTACGATGATTATGCCCATCATCCGACCGAAATAAAATCGACGCTTGCCTCAAGCAAGGAAGTTAAACATCACGAATCTTGGGCCGTCTTTCAAGCTCATACCTTTTCGCGAACCAAAGAACATTTAGAAGAATTCGCCGAAATTCTCGCCCAATTTGACCATGTCGTTATCGCTAAAATCTATCCGGCACGGGAAACTAATATCTACGGTGTCTCCGAAGAACAATTAGTCGAAGCAATCAAACTTAAAAATCCTAATGTGGTATTTATTGATGATTTTAACCAAATCGAAACTTATCTAAAAGCAAAGATAAAACCTCAGGATTTAATAATTACTATTGGGGCTGGTCCCATTAATCAAGTAGCTTATAACTTAATAAAAGAACGTTAAAAAAAATAACGTTCTTTTTATTTTTAAGCCAACGAAAAACTTCCTTTAAGGAAGTTTAGTTTAATTACATATAAGATTTACATGAACCAACTGTTTCCGCAGATCTATTTGGATGTTCGATACAAGTTCGACAAACATCATAATCGGCTTTTGCTTCATCATTAAAGCTACCAATTAAACCAAATACCGCCGATACAATTGTTGGAACAAAGAATATCACAACCGCAGCCACAAGACGCATCATTAATGATTTAGCAGATTTACCAATTTGTTTTTCGTCGTTAGAAATAACTGCTTTACCTAAATCAACCATTCCTAAAATAATTAATATAAGTGGAATAACGATTTTTACAACTAATAAAACAATACCAACGAATTGCCATAATACGGCGGTTTCATGACAGAAGCCAGTAGCCACTTGTCCAGGTTCAACATCTAATAAAAACATTTATACATCTCTCCTTCACTTAATTATATTTTATCTTAATTGATATATTATGTCAATAAAATCTTCTTTTAATTTGACACTTAAAAATTCTTACCTAATCCATAGGTATTACGTCGCCTTGATAAGAGGTATCACAATTAGTTCTTGGCGCCGTAACACAACCTAAACAATTTTTAAAATCATCTTTATAATCAATAAATAAACCTAAAAGATTAAAAATAGAAGTTACGATTAAAGGAATAAAAAATATTACCATTCCAATAGCTATTTTTTTGATTAAAGACATAGCAGTTTTACTTATCGCTTTTTCATCATTACTAATTACTGCTTGGGCTAAATTTACTACTCCTAGAATAATCAAAACGACGGGAATTAATATTTTTAATACCCAAAAAACATAACCAATAACTTGCCATATCGCGGCCGTTTTATAACAAAAACCCATAATACCTCCTCTTATTTAAAGACACTAAATAATCCTTTAGCTTCATCGCCAATGCGACTAAAGCCAAGGGTAGCTAAAAAGTTATTTAAAACTTCATGATTATATTCTTTATCATCTAAATTAGGAATATTAAAGAATACTTTACTGCGACTTTCTTTTTCAAAATCATCGATATCTTTTTCACTTAAAACACTACGATTTAAAACAATTTTTTTACCTTCTAACTTATCAAAAATATGTTTATCTTGTAAATACATTTTATTTAACTTCGTTAAACCGGGTTCAATTAAATAAATAACTTCTTTAACGGAATCGCTTACTTCCCCATTAAAATCAACCAAAATAACTTCGGCATCACTATTATCACTAATATAACCATCAAGTTGCATACTACTAATCGAATCCAAATTTTTATCGCCAAAAAGAGCAAAATCATTACTATTAACTTCTACAGCTTTAACTTTATAATTTTTTTCTAATTGTTTTTTTAACATATAAACCAAAGTTGTCGATCCCGCATTAGCCGTAACATTTTTAAAACCAATTACTCTTTGCCCAATAAAACCCCGGGTATTATCATATTTATTTTCATTTAAAGATGGCTTTTCGGATACCGCATTTAATTGATGGTAACTAGCTACATCTTTATAAGTATTAGGATTATCAATTAAAAATTTAATTGCATCCGCGCTTTTCGTAAAATTATAAATCCCCATGGAAACTAATTGCGACATATATAAAGGTGAATTTACTTTTTCGGAATCATCTAACAATAAAATGATTTTTGACGCATCAAAATTAACTGATAAAGCTTGAATGACATTAATATTTTCGTAATTTTTAATGGCCGTAATATCAATAATCATCTTATTGTAGTAAAAATTAGTAAATTCACTAACTAATTCATCGATTGTAAATTCCCCGTTTATATGTTTAATTACATCTATTTCTAAATTGGCAAGCATTGCTTGAAATTTATTAGAAATTATTACATTTATTCCATTCATATTTTTACCTCACTTTTTATTATTAATTCTTTGATTATTACCAATAAAAGCATTAGTTTGGCCTTCCACTTTAAAAGTTGTTATATCCCCAATTATTGGTAAATTAAATTTATAAAATAATCTTATATTGTAATATACATTAGTTGTACTTTCATTCTTTTTATAAGTTTCTTCTTGAAAGCAATAATAATATTTAGTATTACCATCGGCTATATCATAATTGTTTAAATTATTACTTTCATTTTCTTCAAGACTAATTACGCCATACCAACCTTCGGGACATTTGCCTTGCGTTTGATAACTATTTTGTCTTAAATAATTATTTATAATTTTGGCATTTCCTTCGTAGCCTTTACTTAAATTATCTACCGATATGCCTTCATATTTTTCCACCATAGTTAGCATTTCATTTTTTAAAGAAAAAGCTTTAGAATAACTAATTACTAGGGATAAAAATGATGCAAAGATTAAAATAAAAACAATTATTAATTGAAACGTCCAAGTAGATCCAATTGCCTCTCTCATTGCCGATCATTTCCTTGTTTACAAAAACCGGCATCATTATATAAAATCATGGTTTCTCCTTTAGTCTTAAAATCATAGGCTTGACTAATTATTGGCAAATCTAATTGATAAAAAACCACTACTTGATAATAAAAGCCATGAACTACCCCTTGTGGTGCCACTTTATTATCACCCAACTTTCCTTTTAGGAAATTATCGACATCACCCGTGACATTAATACATTTAATACAAATAGAGGCTCTTTCCCCACTGCCAACTTGGATACCATTTCGGTCATAACCAATATAACCTTGATCACACTTTCCTGTAGTCCGATAAGAACTTTGCGCGATAGCATTAACTAAAGAATCATTTAATTTCGTAGTTCCGGCATCATTAGTTAAAAAATCACCATCACTTAATTCGATAATATTCGTAATTTCATCTTTAATTTGAAAAGCATTGGCATTATTGATTGTTAAACACATAATGGCCGTAAATAGTAAAATAAATAAGATAACAATTTGAAATATACTAACGCCACCTACAGCTTCCTTCATTTTTCCTCACTATCCTTTATAAACACAAGTAAATTCGCCATCAACATCCTTATGGGTACATAAGCATTTACCATCATTAGCCTCGCGAACTTCTTTGCTACAATTGCAGGTTGCGCCACTGCAATCTGATTCTTTTTTAAAGTTGCTATGAATCATAGGCCACAAGTAACTGAAAAAAAAGGTCATTAAGACCCCTATCGAAATAACTACAATAACTGTACTATTTAATTCTCCTGTAGCTTCCTTCATAGGTAACCAATTCTATTGAGAGATTTCAACCGTTGTACCATCCGTACAAGTACAAACTCCTGCTTCAGTATCTACTGATTCAACTTCGCCACTTGGACAAGAATTAGCACAAGTGCTTCTCGCTATACTTGTTTTTATAGATGGCCAAACAAACGCATAAAAGAATGCTCCAACCGCCGCAATTGCTACAACGGTAACAACAGTCATATTTAATTCACCAGTCGCTTCTTTCATTTATGAATTCCTCCTTTTAATATAGCTTTATTATAACCAATTTTCGTTTAAATAGCAATAATCTACCTTTATTTATTTTCATTATATGTCAAATTTACCGTCAACAAAGATTTTTATTTTTTTGCCATCATAAGTTTCGGCCGTAATATTTAAGTCATCAGTCCCAATCATTAAGTCAACATGATTCTTGGCAATATTTAGACCCTTTTGTTTTAATTTAGTATTACTTAAATCATTACCACCCTTAAGGCATTCGGGAAAACCTTCCCCTAAAGCCATATGACAAGAAGCATTTTCATCAAGTAGGGTTGTACCTAAAACCGTATGACATTTGGCAATTGGTGAAGAAGCATCAACTAAGGCAATTTCACCGAGATACTGCATTCCTTCTTCGGATGAAATTAACTCTTTTAAAACTTCTTCTCCTTCTTCGGCCTCAAAATTTACAACTTTCCCCTTTTTAAACTCTAAATAAAATTTAGCAATCTTTTGGTTATTATAGTATAAAGGCATGGAAGCATAAACTTTACCTTCGGCCGTTTTAGCAAGCGGTGAAGTAAAAACTTCAAAGGATGGCATATTGACCAAACATTTTACGTCTTGAGCTAAACCACACCATAAGGCCTCTTTACTTAATTCCACTTTAAAATCAGTACCTAACTTATTCGTATAATGTAATTTTTTAATTTGCAATTTATTTAATTTTTTCACTATTTTATTCGATTGGGCAATTAATAAATCCCAAGCTTTAAGATAATCTTTTTCTTTTAACAAACAAAAGGAAGCAATAAGTTCAAATAATTTTGCATAAGCATTTTTCTCATTCGGAAATACTTCTTGCGCCCATTCTTGACTAGGAAGAGAAGCAATACACCAAGGCACATCATTATGCTTTTGCATTTTATAAAAAACTTGGCGCGTCTCTAAAGCTATTTTACTAGCCAAAGCTACTTTTTTTAAATCTAAATCTTCTGTAAGATGCGGATATTCACTTTTAATCATTAAAAAAGAAGCTTTCTTTTTAGCATATTTATTCCAAATACTTTTATCAAAATATGGTTCTTTTTTAATTTCTTCTTCCGTTTTTTGTAAGCATTCGCGATATTTTAAAGGATCTTCTTCATCTAAATAAATATCACTAATTCCCATTTCTTTTAATCTTTCCACTAGTTTGTCAATAAAATCTTTATTTTCCACATAATAATTAATTAAAACGGATTTCGTTTTTTGAAAATTCATACATTTCGTTACTAATAAATCAATATATTTGTTTTCTAATTCTTGCATAATCTCACCTATCTATAATATTAACGAATTTAGCGAAAAAATACTAGTATTTTAGGAAGTTTAATGGTAGAATATTTATCAATTTAAAGGAGTCAGTATGGAAACATTTTTACAAGTTGGCAAAAATGAAATTAATCCTTTTACTTTCCATCCCATTCAAGATGGGCTTCTTAATAATGGCACATTTTCTAAACCTCAAGGTGGTTTATGGTTTACGAGTCACCAAAAAGAAAATACTGCTGGTAACGAATGGGTCGAATTTTTAAGTTGGCATCCAAATATAGCCGTTTATGGTCATTATTTAGATCTTGATAGGACAATGAAATGTGTGCTCATTGAACTTAAAAAGACCGCGAAGATATTTTATTTAGATAGTAGCGAAAAATTAAATTTTTTAAAAACTAATTATAGTTCTTCCAATTTATTTAGTTATGAAGCCTTAAGTCAAGATTACGACGGTATTTTTATAAACATTCATAAATTTTATAATCATCCTTTGTTTAATGATTATTTTCTTAAATTTGCCGTCGATACTTTGCTTTTATTTAATTATAATTGCATTGCTTGTTATTATCCGGGCCAAATAACTATTAACGATTTAAATAGCGATTTTGAATTTAGTGATTATAAAATAAATATTAGTGATACTCCCTATCCTATTTTACCTATTCCCGGCGAATACTTTCTTTTCCAAGCAAAGGTAAATGAAATAATCAATGAATATTTTAAGGAAAAAAAATTAGGCAATTATAATCCTAATAAGTATGCCCAAATATATCAAGAACTTAGTGCTTTAATTACTAGTTATTATGCTAAAGAACTAGAACAATTTGGAAAGCTTGCCCAAGTAGCATCTAAAAAATTGACTTTAACTTTAATTGATAATGCTTTAATTAATTTTAAATAATTTATTGACAATAATGCTCGCAATATAAGCAATAATAACCATAATGCCGACGGCCAGTAAGCTCGTCGGATTTTTTAGGCTATCAACTAAACCGGTCCCAATTTCCGACCAAAAGTAGACTAAAAATATTTTACTAATTAAAATGGTCACAAAAAATTTCGAAAATTTCATATTGGCAAGGCCGGCCGCCAAATTATAAGCAAAAGCCGGAGTAAACGGAATCGCCATTATTACTGTTAGTTGTTGCGTTTTTAAATTTTTTACATAATGTAAAAATTTTTTTAAGATTGATTTATCCGTCATTTTTCGTTCAACATATTTGGCGCCAAGTTTTTTGGTTAAAAAATAAGATAAAACACAACCCATAACCGTACAAAGCCAAGAAATTAAAAAGCCCAAGATTTTACCAAAAGCTAAAGTGTTCATGGTAATAAAAACAAATAATGGTAACATCGGCAAAATTGATTCAATTATAATTAAAAAACAACCTAAAATAGGACCATAAACGCCTAAAGCTGCCACGGCATTCATTAGAAAATCATATATATTAGAAAATATTTCTTGCATATTTATCACTTCTTATATATGATACACATTTTCCAAAAAAATATCAACAAAAGTTGATATTTAACGAATTACTTGGGTTACATCATAACCAAAGTATTCTAACATACTGACTGCTTTTTTACTTAAAAATCCTTTATTACAAACAAGATAATATTTTTGATTTTTATTTAAATATTTTTTATGATTTAAAAGCAATTTATCAACATAAATATTAATACTATTAGGAGTCGGATTTTTACTATAATCTTCGGGATGTTGCACATCAATTAAAATGCCCATATTTGGTTGATAATTGCTAAGAGTTATTCGCTTCACATTACCACCATTATATTATATGGAAGACTAGTATTTATTTAAAGGACGATAAACTAAAAAAGCACTAAAATTAGTGCTTATTCATCGCCAAAGAAATCATCAAAAAATTCATCGTCTGTTATAACATTTTCATTTACAATAATACTATCAGCATCAACATTTATTTTAGGTTTTTCCTCTTTACTTTCGCTTTCTTTATTTTCTTCTTCCTTACTTTCAACTTCTTGAGGTAAATCTTCGATAACTTCTACTGGTTCTTCATCTTGATGGTCATTTACTAATTCTTCTTTTTCTTGTTGTTTAGCTTCTTCTTCCTCTTCCATAAAGTTTTTCATTTTTTCATCAATATCTTTTAAGATAGCATCTAAATCCAAATTATTAGATTTTGGTGATGGAGCTTGTTTTCCTGGGCTAGGCATCATTGTTGGTGGAAGATTAAATGGATTCATCGTTGAGGCAAAAGGGTTATCAAAAGGATTACCACCCATACCAGGAATACCCATACCATTTTCGCCTTGCTCGGCCATTAATTTTGTTCTTTCATCCATAACAAATTTTTTTAAATCAAAAATTTCTACTGGCCGTTTTTCTCTTACTGGATATGGCTCCTCTATTTTCGGTATACCCCAATTAATTTTAAAATCGGGTTGTAATTTTATTTTATAAGGATTCATTCTGGTTCGAATTAAAATACCTTCAAATAATTTCATTTTTTGTAAATCAGTGATGGAAACTAAAGGTCTTGTCGCATTTTTGTCTTTATCATCCGTTACCTTTACTTCTCCACACATTTTACTAATTTCTTCTAAAGCTTTTAATTCCGCACTAATCAAATAGATTAAATTATTACAGTTACCCCGAATAATTTGGGCTACTTCTTCGCCATATACCGAATTAAGTTGGGCAAAGTCTTGAATTATAAATGTGAAGCGAATTAACCGACTTCGAGCGGCTGAAATCATCGCATCGACATCTTTTAAAGGCGGCATATTAGCAAATTCATCTAAGATAAAGTTAGTTCTAATGGGAAGTTTTCCCCCTTGTTTTTGGGCTTCATCAATTAAAGTTTCGTAACATTGTTTAATAAAGATAGTCATTAAACTATGATAAGTTTTCTTTTCATCATGAATGATCATGAAAATCGCCGTTTTTTCACTCCCAATTTTTCTTAAGTCAAAATCACTGTAGGATAACATTTCACTTAAATTTTCTTGCGTAGAAAAAATTCTAATTTTTTGGCGAAAAGTGGAAAGTAATCCCCCTTTGGTATCACTTGGCGCATTAATAACTGTACTAGCAAACATATAAGGAGAAGAATCTTCGCCTTTAAAGCGAAAATATTCATTTATATAGTGACTAGCCCCACATCTTTCTTCCCCAACAGTGGCCATATAGTTAATACTATTTAAATTAATTTCTTTTTCGGAAGCATCCATGAAAAGGCCCAAAGCTAAACCTGAAAAGTAATCGGCCGAACCTTTTTCCCAGAAGTCCGAATCACTTTTATTATTCGGGTCATATAAAATATTTAAAGCCACGTCATCTAAAAGTTCCGTCGCTTTATCAATATTACCTTCTTTATAATATTGATATGGTAAAGTTAAAGGATTCCAAGAATTCCCATTTTGGGGTTCCCGGAAGTTTAAAACAATAATATTATAACCTCTTGATTTTAAATAATGCGCACTATTTTGATAAATTTCACCTTTTGGGTCAGTAATAATCATGCTTTCGCCTTTTTTAGCTAAAAAGTTAACCATCGGTTTTACAATAGTTTGCGTTTTCCCAGAACCAGTAGATCCTAAAATCAAACTATGATATTCTCCATTATCAATATAGGTTTCTTTTTCATTGTTAATTAAAGGAATACCCGCGGCATCTAAGTCGTCCGCGAGACGATTAATTTTAACAACATTTTCCCCTTTTTTAACTTCTTTATCATCGGCCCATTTAGCATAGCCATCACTTTCTTTTGACTTTAACTTTAACCCAATACCATGCCCTTTATCTTTTTTAAAAATATAAGATGAAACGCTCGAAAAAATAGCAATTAAAGCCCCAATAAATAAAAGTAATGTAACCGGTAAATAAGGCATAGTAAATGCTTTAAAAGGCATTAAGCCATAAAATTCACCTTCATTTAATAAAGAAGTAAAATTTAAAATAGCAATAGCACATAAGTATAATAATAAAATGCTATAAATTACAAACATAATTAAATCTTTTTTTTCTATTTTAAATTTCATACTTTTTTTCCTTTCTCAATTATTATACCTATTATTACGTATTTTCTCAACTAAAATTTTTTCTTTTTGAAACGTAAAACTATGAAAATAACTACTATTAAAACCCCAAGACAAGCACCAAAAATAAGAATATTGTAGTTTTTAACTTTTTTTGTTGTTTCTTCAGGAGTTTCTTCTTTGACATTCGGCTCTTCTTCAGGAGACTCAATAGTATTTTCTTCTTTAGTCGAATCCTCTAAAACATAGGTAATATGCACTGATTTATTTTTATAATTATTACGATTGATATTCCAAGTATAGATATTACCATTTACATTATCCGCATTGGATACAATTACCTCTAAATCAGTTTTAATATTAATAGTTAAATTTTCTAATAAAGAATAATTATCAAATAAAGCACACCTATTATTAGTTCGTAGCAAAATATAATTTTCACTTTTTTGGATATCAAATTCATTAAAACAAGATTTTATGGCACGCGAACGATAAAAATTATTTAAATTAAAATCTCCATTTATATTGAATTTTCGCATATTTTCCGTCGTTTCAATATTAGTTTCATAGCTTTGACTAGGTCTTAGAGATTCATCATCATAGTATTTAGCATGTTTTTCTTTATTAAGTTGTTCAAAATAGCTTGTTAATTGTCTACCTTGATATTCTTCTTGCTTGGTTAAATCAGTTGTTAAAGAAATATTTTCGGATAAAGTTTCATTATTAATTTCCAAATTATAATTGGCATCACAAGCGGCACAAAAAAAGCTTAAAATAAGCAATACAAATAATTTTTTCTTCATAATATGCTCCTTAAAATTATTTTTAATATTTATTTCTTTTTTTTATAACAATGGTTAATACTACTCCTAAAACAACGAAGCTACCTAATATTATAAAAACGTTTATATTATTATTTGTTTCCTCATCAGAAACCACGGGATTCGTTTTTATTAATGAATAAGCTATTTCAATTGTTTTATTATTATAATTATCTCTATTAATTAACCAAGTATAAGTTTGATCATTTACTTCATCAGCATTATTACTAGTTATATTAAAATCATCACTAAATTTTAAATTTACCTTAATTTCCGTTAATTCTGTATAATAATCCATACATGAATTTAAATTATTAGTACTTAATCTATAATCATTTTCATTGGTCGTATATATATGAAAGTTTTTATAACAATAATTTACGCCTGTCCCATTTTTATAATTTTCAAAAGGAAAATTAAACTTATATTCCGTAAAACGAATATTTTGATTAATTGTATAGTATTCAATTCCTTCAATTTTTTCGTTTGTTTCACTAGCCCCTTGGTCATTAATATAAGCTGTGACTGGAAAAGTTTCCTTAGTTAAACCATTAACAATGGTATTTTCCGCAACTGTTTCCTTAGTTATATAAGTATTATATTCTGCCGTACAACCACTTAATAAAAATACGGAAATTAATAATAATATTTTATATTTCATTTTTCACTCTCCCAACTATTACTAAAGTTGACCGGCCCGAAAGGCAGTCGCAAATCGATCAGAATCAGTATATAATTTATTGCTACTGTTAGCATAAAAGGAATCCATATCAATAATGTAATTAGATGAATCACTAAAAGATACTGTACTAATTTTAACCCCTTGATCACCCCCGGAGGCATGCGCAATATAATATTGTTTTTCTTCTTCGTTAACACCAACGACTAACATTATATGGCCTGGGTGCCACATTAAATCCCCTGGTTTACCAACTTTTTGACCATTTAAACTTTTTCTTGGCGTATAAGGATAATTAGTCGACATACCTCCATTATATAAAGCCCACATTACAAAACCAGAACAGTCAGGTCCATAATAATAATAGGTTCGATAAACTGGATCACCATAATAATAATTTATAGAACTACCCCAAAGAGGATCGACCCCATAAAAAGAACCAGAAATCGGATTTCGAACTCCATTTAAATAACCACCATGTTGGCCTGCATAAGTATAAGGAATTCTTATTTGATACTTTTCATATAATCCCCCAACTAAAGATACGGCAGCTGCCACAACGCCATCGCGAGTTCCTACCCCAGCTTTAATAACATTTCTTAATATATATTCATTGAATTCTTGACAAGAAGTATTTTTAGCTTCCAATTTAGATTTTAAGGTTTGGGTTAAAACATCATTTAAACCATTACTCGTAACTTTAGTATAATTAGTTGAAACTTCATCATTACATACCAATTTACGATCCATGACACCTTCGGAATTATAATCATCATAATTTTCCAAAGTTCGGTTGTAAAATAAACCTTGATCTGAATAATCGCCAGTTACAAATAAAGCAAATTCGCCTTTTGATCTTTTCATGAAACCAGTTTCGTAACCCGCCTTTATACAGTTTTTCATGACAGACCATAAACCTTCATAACCGCCGTCTTTATAGGCTTTTACTAATTGATCAGCATATTTATAAGCTCCATGCGTGTAACCTAATGACGTTAAAGCATCTTTTTGATATTGGGTCAATTCCACATCATATTTTTCCATCGCTTGTTCGACAGCTTTACCAAATTGGGTTTCAATAACATATAATTGTAATTTTTCAACGACATCTTTAGGAATACATTTCCCGGCCGGTAAATTGTAGGTACTACCATTTTGGATAAAATATTTACCCCAACCATTTTGATTAATATAATTAGCAACGTCAACTTGGCCATTAACAACCCAGTTAGTCATACCTGGGCCAATAGTTATAGCATTATCATGAAAATCGGCGGCAAACCAACCATCTTGCCCATCCACTGTACAGGTATTAGGACAATTATCAATGCCCCCACATTCCCAACCGGCTATAAAGGTTACAACATTGCCTTCCGTTTCGGCATCACAATTACTATTTAAAAGATCTTTTAATTCATCACCAACATAACCACTTATAGTAGCATAAATCAAAAATAAAAATAAAAAAATTAAAACAACGACCCCAATTATAATAATTTTTTCTTTTAAACCAATAAGAGTTCCAAAACCTTGCATTAAACTTTGGCCAGATTCACCCGCGGAAGGTTCTTCAACTGGTACATCATTACTAGCATTGTTATTATTAGCTTCAGAGTTATTTGCTTCTTCTGGTTGCTCTTCTTCGTTTTCTAAATTTTCATTTTCTTCTTCATCGTCATCATCAATAGCAGATGGTATATAAGAATTCATAGGCCTATTATCTAAAGAAACTAAACGATTATTATTTTCTCTTCCTGTTTTTGGCGTACCAAAAGAAGTAGCACCTTCACTTGTTGCTACTTCATTTTCCCTATTATTTGTATTTGTTGTTTTATTTTCATCCATTCAAATATACCACCAAACTTAAAGATTATTTTATTATAATCCGCCCCCTGAACCAAAGGAATCTAATTCTTCTTGGCTTACGACAACTCTTATACGCATTCTCCTATTACCACAGATAAATAACGCATCACCTTGATCATAATATTTAATTGATTCTTTTTCGCTTTCATTTAAATCAATTAATTTACCTAAATCTTCAGTTGCTTGTTTTCTTAAATTCATAATTAAGTAATAAGCCGCATTATCAAATATCGCTTTACCATGGGTAATAATATTCGGAGCCGCGAAATCCGTCGGTTGTTGAGTAACAATTATGGTACCAGTATTGTATTTTCGACTTCTTCTTTGAATTTGAGCTAAGAATTCGGCACCTAATTCATTATGACTCGATAAAAGCACATGCGCTTCATCAACATACATGGCTGTATTGACATTTTTATCCAAACATAAGCCCCAAGCATATTTTAAAATATTAAAAAATAAGGCATTTTTGATATTATCATCGCTATTCATTAGTTCTCTTATATTAAAAACGATAAAATCACTTTGAATATTTAAAGTCGTATGACCCGTGAAATAATACCGTAATTCTTTAACTAATGGTCTTATTTTAAGTTCCAACCGTTCCATGACATCCCGTTCATGCGTCGCATCTGTCATAGATAAAAGCCGGCCTTTAATCGTGGCATAAACATCATCAAAAGTTGGGTAATCACTCGATTTTAATGTAGTATAATCGGTATCAAAATCAATTTTAAACCGTTTATAAGTATCTTGCACTACTTCACTAAACATGTTTAAAACATCATCTTCAATACTTGGTGCATAGTAAGTAATAAAGGCTTTTAATTGTTGCAAAGTTCTCGTTAAAACTGTATAACCTAAGCCTTGGGCAATTTCTTCTTCATCGGCATCAATAACGATTTCTAATGGGTTAATCATCCCAAAATCGCCACCCTTACCTAAATCTAAGAAGTCGCCACCAAAAGATTTGCACATTTCCCCAAGTTCGCCTTCCGGGTCAACACAAACTACTTTGCAACCATTTCGTAAATGGGTCCGTAGTAAAAGTTTAGCGGCCGTTGATTTACCACTACCAGAAGTACCTAAAATAATGATATTAGCATTATTGCGGTTATTTTCTTTCTTTATTTGATATAAAAATTGATTAAATAAGATTACTCCACCGGAGAAATCAACCCCTAAAAGGGTGGCATCGCCTGGATCTTTAATACTATCAAAAATAAACGGATACATTCCGGAAACCGTAATAGATGGAATTGGCGTTCCAATTCTTTGTTCAATATCTTGAGGTGGGAAAATCGGAATAATAGATTTTAAGGCTTTTTCTTGTTCAAACATTAAAGCCACTGATTTCATACCCAAACCTTCAAGAGTACTTTTAACTTGAATCTTTCTAAGTTCTAATTCTTCTTTATTATCCGCGGTTATAAGTAAATGCATTTGGAAATCAAAAATCCGGGCTTGCGTGGCGGCAAGCATTTGAATAAATTGTTCTAATGATTCATAATCTTGCCGAATAACTTCTTGCATGGTTTGATCTTTTTCATTTTGATATCTTTGTTTTAAATCCGCGATTTCTTTATTTAACATTTTTTGCAAAACGGCAAATTGAATCGGAATATGTTTAATCGCAATTTTAACGCCAGGCATTCCGGTCAAATTAGCTAAATGGCCTAACATAATATTTTTGGGATAAGAAACTATGGTTAAAATGGTTGAATATTTGCCACCTAACATAAATTCTGTTGGTTTAAACTCCATCCCTTTAGGAGCAATTTCACTTTTTAATTTACTCATATTACATCACCGTCCCAAAGGTGGTTTGTTCCCCACCATTTAAATAATTATCTAAAAGAATTCTTAAATCATTATTAGAAGTTTGACTAGATTGTAAACCCGCGGAAGCTAGACCACTCATAATATTATGAAGTTTCTTTTGGACAAGTTCCATCCGCTTTTCTTTAAATAAAATATAATATTCGGTATCAACAACGTTATATTCGGCACTCATAAATAAATTAGCTTTATTAATATCTTGTAGGATTAATTTCTTTATCGCTTGATTGGTACTTTCGTTATATAAAATTTGTAAGCGTGATAAGTAAACATCAATATCCACCGGCCGATCCGCAATAAGTAACCAAAATTCAAAATCTATGGAATTATATAAATTTACTAAATTGTTAATTGTATTTTGTTGCATTCCCCCATCCATAATAAAAATATTTTTCGGAGCAACTTTAACACCAGTTACATATTCACCACTATCAAGTTGAATCATTCCATTGATAATTTGTTTAACTGGCAACCAACTTTCCGTATATTTTGAACTATTTTTGCTGTTCAATTTCGTCTTTGTACTCATCTGTTACACACCAACCTTTCCAATAATAATTTCTTCTTCCTTTATAAAAATTCACTATATTAGTTATTAACTGCAAAACATTATGATAATTAGGTACTGGTAAAACCAGAAAGCCAGTTATTAATGCCGGAAGCAAAATCATGACTAACTCAAAGAAGCTCGCATTTTGCATAAATATAAGCATTATTACCGTAAGAGATACCCCAGTTCCAAATATTATCAAATCACTTGGAGTAAAAAAGCCTAATATCAACTGTGATTTTTTGGTATTCGCGGGAATTATAAAATTATTCATACCTTTCTATCCTTTCTTTATTTCAATTAACTACCACTTTGCGTTTCATGTAATTTAGCCATTTTAGCAGTTACTGCTCCACTAGCTGCTTTCATTGATTTATCAGCATGTAGTAATGTACCTGGTGAACTTTCCATTGAACTTAAAAAGCTTTTCATTGTATTAACATCATCAGAATTTATAGCAGCTCTTAATGCTTGAGCTTGAGCATTTGTTAAAACTTCTATTTGATTTCCTAATTGATCCATATTTGGATCTCCACGATTTTCGGCTATCAATCTATTAGTTTTATTAAGAGCAGCGATAACTCTTCCATCACCTTTATCGTATTTTTCTTTAATTGCAAGTTGTTGAGCAGATTTTAATATAGTATCTGCCTTTTCCACATCCTCTATTCTTTTAGCTCTTGCCATAGCTTCTAAACTACCATACGTATGTCCATTTGAATCTGTAACAATATGAGCGGCCCCATTTCTAATTTGGGCTACGTAATTTTTACCATTTCTTGTTATAACTTGATAATGAGCCGATTGTAAATCAGCAACATATTGAGATAAATCTCTTTTGGCAATTTCATCTTTTTCTTTAGCAGCCGCCATCACCATAGCATCATCGGCTACTATATCTTTAAGGGATGATAAGGCATTTGCATCATTATAAAGCTTTTGTTGTTTTTGCAATCTTTCATAATTTTCCCCAACACCTAAAAATTCTTTGACCGCATTTTGTCTAGCTTTAAATACACTGCCAAATTGAGTTCGATCTTGATCATTCTTGCGTCCTTTTTGTAAGGTGGCATTAATTCCTTCCGATGTATTTTTTCGAAAATCAGCCGCACTTTTTGAATTAAGATTATTCATAAAAGCTCGCCGGCCACCGCCAATACCACCAGCTACTGCTGAAAGTCCGGCACGCCAACCACTTCTGCCTGCGGCTCTAGCATCTCTTAATCTTTGACGAGAGCCACCGATGGCACCACCAATTAAGGCCCCAACCGCAAGGGTACCACCAACACCAATTCTTTCAAATAGACCTTTGATACCTAAACTCATACCACCAGTTTCAATACCAAAGACATTTTGTATTAATTTTGGTGCTTGTTTAATAAAGGCTACAACCCCCATTACTAAAAAGGAAACTACTAAAGCTTGTTGAAAACCATTTAGTCCTGAATCACTAGCCGCCGAAAAAATATTACCCATTCGATCACGAATTAAAGTGATTAAATATATACCTAAATACATAATTATTATTCGAATAAAAACTTCGGCATAAGTTGATAAGGTATATTTTAACCAATTATCAAAAACCGGTTTAGCTTTTTTCCCAGGTAAAACTCGACAAACAACAGCAATTGGCGCTATCAATTGATAATAAATAAGTTTAATAACGCGAATTCCCAAATCAAAGCAGAATAACATAATTGTCCAAAGCAAAAAAGCTCCGGCCAAAGTTGAAATAATCATTGTATACGCTATCGCATTTTTGGCAATTAACTCCGGAAAATAAACTGTTTCGCCATTATAATCAAAATTCATAGCAAAAAGTTTAAATGATTGACCATTTTCAACTTTATTAAATGCATCTTGCCATGCGGCTATAACTAAATTTTTATCTTGTTCAATATCGGCATTAGCAATATTATCATCTACACGTAAAAAAGCTTGGAAGACTGTACTTCCCATTTTGCGACCACCATCAGCTAAGGTTCCTGTCGTAAAATTTTCCGACAAAATAAGTTTTCCAATAAAATCCGAATTTAAAATTACATTTTGCACCCGGTTGGCTACTTCAAAAGCCGTTGGTAAAAGCGCAATAATGACTAATGATATTAAAACATTTTTTATTATATTGCCAAAAGAATTTTCGCCTTTGGAAAAATTGTCGGGATTAATTACCGCTCTAAGTAAAGAGTAAGATAAAACAAATAACATAATTACACCAAGAATAATATATATTCTTTTAACAATATTGTAATAATCGGCATTATCAAAAATATTTAATTCCGCTAAAAATAAGAATATTTTATAAAAACCACATACTAAATCATAAACAATACCATCTATTAAAAGTAAAAGTCCAATGACTGCTTGCCAAATTACGGATACTATTTTACTAAACATGTCTATCTCACCTTCTTTTTTTGCCTATATTATACAAATTATAACATAGAAAAATATGCATTGCAATTTAATTTCTTAATAAAATATTTAACCAAACCAAACATTTGAAACATCACAACTGTTACTAGATGGAGCTGGGCTTGCTAAATCAATTTTGGTAATAATCGGTAACGTAAAAGCCGAACCAAAAGTAAGACAACTACCAGTTGGTAAATTTTTAATTTTTTCAATCATTTCATCATCGACATAAGGAATCATCGGTTTAATATAATCTATATCATCTGGATGCGAAATTTTAAAGACTAAAAAGTTGCCACATTGCGACAAAACAGTTTGCGAAAGTTCAGAAGGTCTTTGACTAATTAAACTTAAAATAACCGCATATTTTCTTCCTTCTTTAGCAATTCTTTCAAAAATATTATAACCTAATATTTCCACATCATTATCATTTTGCACATAACGATGGGCTTCTTCTAAAACAATATGCACCGGAATTGTTCCTCTTTCTAATTCATTTTTACTATAATCAAAAATTAATTTGGCATAGATTTTAGCCACATTCTTGGCAAAACGATCATCAATATTATTTAAATTTAAATTTATAACTTGCGCCTTTTTACCATCTTTAGTAGTAAGTCTTTGGAAAAATTCTTTTTTGGTAAAATAATTGGGAAAATCAAAAAATTTACTAGCATCACTATCTAATATACTGGCTAGTCTAACTCTTAGTTCATGAGCTAAACGATAAACTTGTTCATTATTTAAAACCCCTTCATCGATTAAAGCAAAATCAAAAGCATAAAGTAAATCTTTTAACGTATATTTAAAAGAACCATTAGGAAGTTCTAAATTCATATCTTCTAAAACAAACTCATTTAAAAACTTGATTATCAATTCCATATCGCGAATTTTACCTGTATCATCAATCATTAAACATTGTTTTAAAGGTCTAGTATAGCCTGGTATATAAACTGGAGTTTCTAAATTTAATTCTTCAGTATTATATCGGGATAAAACGGAAAATACTTGGTCTCTTATTTGGGCTGGAGTTTTCCCATTGATAAAAATATCCAATATTGCTCTAGCTATAATACTATTTTTATATTTTACAACTTCTTCCCCTTCCCGACTAAAAACACCAGTAATCTTTAAAGCTTTTTCGACAATTGGAATTTGTAATTTGGTATTAACATCTAACAAAAGACAAATATCATCTAAAGTAAGTAACCATAAAGGAATTTGTAAGTGTTCATCTTGACTTGTAACATCCGTAGTATAATTTTTATATATAAGTTCGGGATGAACATAATCAATTCTACTAAAAGCATTTTTATATTCGCCATAGGCATCAATGATAAAAAATGTCGCATTAATTGGATTAGCATCTTTTTTATAAAATAAATTTTGCATTACTCTTGCTGTACCACAGGATTTACCAGAACCAGAATTACCTAAAACCACAAAATGATTAGCAAAAAAATTATTGATATCGGCATAAACAGGATAATTTTCATAAATTGCACTTTTTCCTAAGTATAAACTTTTCTTAGCTTCGTACTTACTTATGCCAAACATAATATTTATTTCATTTTGTTCTAATAAAGTAACTTTTGAAGCAAAAGAAGGTTTTCGCGAAATCCCATAGATAAAATTATTATTAATGATTTCGCCAATTAATTTTATCGTAAGAGTTTCGCGACTAATACCTACGATTTCACCGACAAACAATTTATTTTCATCAAGTATTTTGGCATATAAATTAATAATGTTATCGGCAACATTACTATCCTTTTTTAAAATTATTTGATTCTTATTTATTTCTAATATCTCACCTAGCATACCCTATTACCTCTATAATAATTGTACTAAAAAATTTAAATATAAACAATAGCTTTTTATATTTTAAAATTATATTAAAAATTTTCGATATGTTAAATTATGTAAATTTACTAATTTTTACCTATCTGCATTTTAAACATTATGATATTATTAAACTAAGAGGTGAAATTATAATGGTTAACATTAAAAGATTATTAAGTGAATTAAGTTTAGAGGAATTACAAGAATTAAAAAATAATCCTAGCATTATTAATGAAGTAATTAATGAAGAAAGTTATGATCAAGCAAGTACCCTACAAATGGCCGAAAGTTATACATTAGAAGGTACTCAAGCTAGAGTTTTTATTCCTAAATATAAAATTATTGATGATAAGAATCTAGCCCAACAATTATTATCCCAAAATGGTTTATTATTTGAGCAATTAAGCGAAGAATTAAAAAAAGACGAAACGCTATTACGAATAGCTTTTAATCAAAATCCTTATGTTTTATATAATTTACCAGAAGAGATGATAAGAAAAGTTGTTAATAAATCTAGGGAAGAAGTTAAACACATTTTAGAAGAAGGTGGGACTAAAGAAGTCATTTATAATAACTTAAGAGGAATCGTATCTGTAAAATCAACTGAAGATTTGAAAGAAACTGCTAGTAACTGGCTTAATAGTGATTCAGTAAAGAATGCCCAAATAGATAAAAGTAAACCAACATTCCAAGCTAATGGCCAAACTTATTATCGAACTACTGCGGATCCCCTACTTATGGAATATTCATTAACTCCAGAAAAAGAAAAGGAATTAGAAATGCAATTACACAATCGCCAACAAGATGCTCAAAGATTTTTTCAAGAAGGTTTAGCCGCAGGCAAAACTTTAGAACAATTAAAAGAAGAATATTTAGCTCAAAATAATGGACCACATCGTTAAAATGTGACCATTATTTTTTATTTATTTTAAATTCTTTTTGTATCATTTTAAATATTTCTAATCTTTCTTCTTTGGTAAAAATATCTTTTTGACTTTTTAATTTACTATTTGCCCATTTCCAAAAATTATAGCCAAAATGTTTATCTTTATATTTTTTATTAAAGATTGTAACTGCATTTTTATATCGGGGTATAAAATGAAAATGAACATGAGGTTTTTCGTTATCTCGATAAGCATTATTCATTAAACACGCAAAATTAAACATGGTGGCATCAAAAAGCTTTCGACAAACTCTTTCTAATTCTTTTTCAATTTGACCTAATTCTTGCCATTCAGTATCCGTTAAATCACTTAAAGATTCTTTTTTAGATGAAATAATACATTGACCTAAAAATTCTTGACACCAATCACAATAAATTACTTCCCAACTTTTACTTTTATATAATAACATTACTCTACTCCTTAATAACTTTTCCATCTAAATTGCAAATATAACATTTAGGGAATATATTTTAATTTTTAATAAAGTTTCTTTGCTATTTTCATATTCTCTACTAACAAGTATGCCTTCAATAAAAATTAATATAATCTTTTAAAGAAATATCTTGTGATAAATTCCATACTCCAACCTCCGCTAGATATTTTGATAATAATTTATCATTTCTTATAATACTAGCTAATATCCCATTTTCTAAAATATCTTGTATTTCTTCTATTTTTCGAAATGTTCCATGCATTAATGTTCCTTTTTTAATATAACATTATCACCTATATGATAATTATGATTTTTTAAAGTAAACTTATCTTTAGTTATAAAATAATCATTTTAATTGTTCTAACATTACATTTTGGGCAACATTACTAAATTTATTTTTTATAATTTTTTCAAATTGTTCTTTTTTCATATTTTTAATAAAACCTATTCTTTGTTTAATTTTAATTTATTTTCCAATCGCTATCTACCAAGACTACTTGTTTCTTGATTCTTTCCATCATATACTTCTTGGTCCGAATACACTTGTTCAATATAAGCTATTTTTTCGTTATAATCTTTGTCTAATTCTTTTTGAGCTTTGGCTTTTAAATCCAATATATCTTTAACTAATTCTTTACTATCTTGTGAAGATATAACCCTATATACATCGGCATCTAAAGCTAAAAAAGGTGATTCATATAAAGTAACAACTAAAGGATGCTTCATTAAAGCAATGTAATTTTTATTAAATTCACTTTTTGTTTGGGGATCCTTAATTTTTTCATATAAATTTATTAATTCATTTATTCTATTTTGTTCAGAAATAGGTAAATCTTCAAATCTTTTAAAACCTTTATAAGTAATATCATCATTCATATAAATTTCCGTATGAATTATTTCACCACTAAATAAATCTAATAAAAGACCTGCTCCCAAATACTTTACCAATGTAATGCCTTTTTTATCTTTTGATAACTT